>JAYVTN010000205.1:0-14544 GCA_043788785.1 Spartobacteria bacterium
CCTCCGCTTTCATGTTGGCCCAATCGCACCGCTTTCACACCGGCCCCCGCACCAAGCCGGAAGATTGCGCCGCCAAAACGAGACAGTGGACGTTTCCAATGAAATGACGGGGCAGGTTTTTCACGTCCCGCCGCCAGCCGACCAATTGCAGGGAAGGCTTGAAACCATGTGTCGTTTCGCCAACGGCGAACTACCGGGCTATTTCATCCACCCAGTTCTTAGGGCCATTATCCTTCATTTCTGGCTAGCGTACGATCACCCGTTCGTGGACGGAAACGGCCGGACCGCGAGGGCTCTCTTCTATTGGCAAATGCTTCACGGGGGCTACTGGACTTTTGAGTTCATATCAATTTCCCAGATCCTCCGGCGTGCCCCCGTCCAATATGGTACGGCGTTCCTTCACACGGAGACCGACGGGAACGACCTCACGTACTTCATCCTACACCAAGCGGAAGTCGTCCGCCGAGCGCTTGTTGAATTGCACGACTACGTTGCCCGGAAATCGCGTGAAATGCGAAAGACGATTTCCCATCTTCAGCATGTAAAGGACTTCAACCACCGGCAGCAGGCCATTCTCGCCCATGCCCTCCGGCACGCAGGGCATGCTTACTCTGTGGCCGGGCACCAATCGCGCCAGGGGATTGTCTACGCGACAGCCCGGGCCGATCTCCTGGACCTTGCCGCCAAGGGATTGCTTGAGCAGCGAAAGTCAGGGAAATCGTTTGTATTCATTGCACCTGCCGATCTCGAGACCCGCCTGCGAAACCAATAATTGGAGCCTTTGCTGAGGATATCCCTAGTGTAGTCCGCCGCCCATTAGTGCACAGAATAACGAGCCTGAGAACCTATGCGACTTCACGCAATTCTAATGCCGGAGTCATACTAGAATTGCGGTGGCGAGGCTTTGCGACCCCACCGGTGAAAGCCGTAATAGGGGATGGCAGGCCGGTGTGCGGGGATTTGTGGGGACCACGGGGGAAGGATGACGACTCTGTCTTCGCGGCTATGGAGAAAAAACATGAGCAGAACCGCTTGAAGCACCTGCAGCGAATGGCTCAGAAACTGGGCTACACCCTCACTGCCACGGAAAACCCCGCATGTTCATAATCAACGACTTACACACATGCTACCCGATGAGGGCTTCGCCATCGGGGGGGCGAATCCCAGGGCGTTGCCCTGGGCTGGGGATAGATCAGGCCGTTGGTTTTCCAGGCCGGGCCCCGTCGCCGCACCACCTTCGGGCTGCCACCATTTGTCTACATCTTTTCTGATGGGATGGCAAAGCCACGCCGCGGGGCTAATATCTTTCTACGCTCCGACGTGAACTTGCCACTAATTGCGGCGGACTACACTAGGGATGTCCGTCCCTGTGCGCAATTCATCGTCTCCCGAGGAGCAGATTGGTTTGAAACCGCTCTTCAGTCGCCGCAATCCCGCCGAAGTGTACTTCGCCCAGAGCTTCACCTCTAGCCTCTGGCGTGCCGGGAACGCGCGCAATCGCAGTCCATGGAACAGGCTTTGTTGCTCGCCACCGCGCAAATGGCCCCTAGCACCCGCCCCAATTCTCTGCGAGAATAACGTCAACCACGTAAGATGCTAGAGCGAACAAATACGCCCGACCGTCTCCAGATGATGGCTACGAGAGTGTGCTGGTGGCGGCCTGCCGCTGATACGCTTGAAAACCGCTCACTTTTCCTATGTCGCGTTATGGCGCTTGGCACTTGGGATGACGTGGCGTTCTGCCTGGATACGTTTGGGAAGGACGCATTTCGCAGTGCAATCCAAGCGGCTCCTGCGGGGCTTTTGGATCCTCGATCGTGGCATTATTGGCACCATCGACTCGGCCTACTTCCAGTCCCCCCAATCCCCGTTCGGCGTATTCCAGCATGACCCCACGGCTCGAAATCCTGCCTTCCCAGCAACGTCGGTTGTGGAAGGACCTTTCCCAAATACCCGCAGGCTTTATCCTCTACGGAGGCACCGGGATTGCACTTCGACTTGGCCACCGGCAATCGGTCGATTTTGACTTCTTTTCAGGTGCACCGCTGTCGGCGGAAACTTTGGTTCGAACCATTCCATTCCTCGTCGGCGCGCAACTTTTACAAGCCGAACCCAACACCGCTACGTTTTCAGTTCACCGCGATGGTGCAATCAAGGTCTCGTTTTTTGGCGGCCTCAGTTTCGGACGCGTTGGCGCACCCGACCTTTGCGAAGACAACGGCATCTATGTCGCCTCCCTCCTAGACTTGGCCGCTCAGAAGATGAAAGTGATCCTGAGCAGGGCGGAAGCGAAGGATTATCTTGATATCTATGCGTTGCTAAAATCTGGGATCGCCTTGCCAGAAGCACTTGGCGCGACAAAAGCCTTATTCCCAGAGTTCAACCCCGTGCCCAGCTTGAAAGCGATCGCTTACCATGGCGAACCGGAACTCGCTGCCATGCCTGCTGAAATCCGACAATTTCTGACGGTCGAGAGCGCAAAGGTTGAATACATCACATCGGTGAAAATTCAGGCCGTCAGAATCGATTCCCTGATGTAGTCGCGGATGTAAACAAGCCATGGGGAAATCAAGCATAGCCGCTAATTGGGATGCCCCAAGTCCATTGCTCCGGCGGAAAAACTCCACGACCTCCGCGCGCCCGTTCAGAAAGTCGCGCGTGGAGCTCCCGCGCAGTCGCCGACATTGCTATAAAAGATCTGCTAAGGGCCGCAGTTGCGAGACGGTCAACGCGAGCCCGAGTTTCTCCAGCGTATCGAGAAGTTCGGCGGCGGACTGGGGTGGGTTTTTGAGGCTAGCGCGTTGATTTTTGACGGCACCACAGACTGTATACCAATCCAGCGTGATCAGGTGAGAGATGAACTCGTCAGGGTGCTGGGCTTGGATTCTATCCCAGGCCCAGCTCTTGAGCTTGAACGGAGAGCTGATCGAGTGCTTCGCGGCTCTCGTGTTTGACCTTTTCAAGGTAAGTCATCAGATCCTCAAACTTCACCCGGCGTCGACTCCCTACCCGATGATGGGGGATGACCCCGCCATCCAGTAATTTTACCAAATATGGACGGGAGACACCAAAAAGGTCCGCCGCCTGTTGGGTGGTAAGCTCATGATGGGTGGGCACCAGTGTAATGGCGTTGCCCTGCGCCATTTGGTTGAGAATCTCCAGAAATAGGCGGAACGCGCTTTCAGGAACTTCAATGGGCTCGGATGTGTCGGTATTCGAGCTGAGTCGAAGGAGGCGGGGCTGGCCGGCGGTAACCGTGGCAGCTGCAAAAAGCCGCGCCGCATCACGCGCCTGACGCACTTCCTCGAGACCGGGGGCGACCAAGCGACGGGCAAAAGTTTCAGCAGTTTTCATGGGTAATGAGGTCGTGAGCGGAGCCCGGATTTATTCGAAATGAATGAAATGGACGAAACCAACGAAATCAAGGGCGAAGTTGCCGAGGAGCCGCCAGCGACGTCGCGGCCTGGGGTTTGTAGCGCTGGCTGGACGCGCCATCGACCTCGCAGGCCAGCGGGTCACCTTTCTTCCATCCGCCGGTTTTGAGGCAAGGAGGCCGCCCGGAGCGCGGCAATTTCAACTGTCGACGAAGCAGCGCTACTACGGTGCAGCCGCCCAAATCTCGCGAACAACCTCGTAGCCCATTTGCCGCAGCGCCGCCATTCGCTTGCGGTGCATGTGCGCCATCAGGGGATGATCGGCTTCCACGTAGTCGTAAATGCGCGCTTCGGATTTGCCCTCGGAACTCCGGTGCAGACGGCCTGCGTATTGGATGACCCGGCCTTTGAATGAAATTGGCGTAGTTAGGAAGAGAGTATCGAGAACGGGCAGATCGAATCCCTCGCCCAGCAGCGAGGAAGTCGCGAAGAGCGCGAACGGTCGGCGCTCGACGCCCAACGTTTGGAGTTTGTCCAAAATCGCGGCGCGCTCTTTTTGGGAGACCGAACCGTCGATGCGAAAGAGGGTGGCGGGTCCCATCTCATGCCGGACAATGGATTCCAGCGCGATGAGGTGCGCTTTGCGGTCGCTCAGAACCGCCGCAGAGCGACCCTCCTTAAGCGCATCGACAACGTCAGCGGCGATCCGCCGATTGCGCGGCTCGGATTGGGCTAACAACTCCCAGAGCGAATGGATGGGCATCCGCTCCTGGCCGGGTGGAACACGAAGCGAAAGTTCACGCACGATAACGCGCCGGGAAAGGCCGATGCCGCGATCGGCTTCGATCCGGTGGCGGATTGGACCGCACTGCAGAAAGAGGATCTTTTGCAGGCCGTCTTTGCGGGTGGGCGTGGCGGTGAGCCCAAGGATGAACCGAGCCGGGCATTGCTTCATCACCGCCTCAAAGGAAGCCGCCGGCAAATGGTGGCACTCGTCCAAGATGACTTGGCCGTAGCCGGCGAGGAGTTCCGCCGGGTTGTGGGCGCGCGCCAAAGTTTGAAGCATCCCAACCGCCAATGGGGCGTCGCGATTGCGGACTTTGCCAAGAAGATGGACTTCCTTTTTTGCGACGCCCAGGAACTCGCAGCATCGCTCGCGCCACTGTTCAAGGAGTGGCTTGCGATGGGCGAGAACCAAGGTGCGCACCCCTCGCGCGGCAATCATTGCACAACCCATGACGGTCTTTCCCGCGCCGGGCGGCGCGACCAGCACGCCTTCTTCATGAGCCAGCATCGCGTCTACGGCAGCCTGCTGTATTTCCGAAAGCGTCCCGCGAAACGAGAAGCTGGCAGCAATCGCAGTTTGGCGAGTGTCCTGGACCGTGATTCGACCGCCGGCTTTGCGGATCAGTTCCTGAACAGCGGTCAACGTGCCCCTCGGCAAAATGAGTCGTTGTGGTTGAACTTCGCCACAAAATATAAAGCGGGGTGTATTGTAAGTCGGAAACCGGAGCCTTTGCTTTTCGTAGAAGAGCGGATTGGGCAGAGTGCCCAAGCGCTTGAGCGAGGCGGTCACACACGCCGGCAGTCCATCGGTTGGAATTTCCAGCTGTGGCCCGTGCAAGATCGTCAATACTCCAGTGAAAACGCCTTTGGTAATAGCGTTCGGAATCAGATCCAGCGCCTGTTCATCGTAGCGAACAGCGAGGGCATCGGGTTCGTCGGCACTGTGTTCAGCAACCGAGGTCTGTGACGGTGCGGCCAACCTGTGGAGATCTTCCACGGAAACCTTTCGCACTGAACTGAGATAGGTCCACTGATCGGGAAACGGCGTGAGTGATTCATCCAAGAACTCCGTATTCCCAGCAACACGGCGAACTTTCTGTAAAGGCAGCGCAATGAGGTTTCCGAAGCCGCCGCTCGGAATGTTATCCTGGCTGGGGAAAAACCGATCGTAAGTGCTCAGTTTCATCGCGGCATGGCGCGATGAGGCTTTCGCCACGATCATCGTCCCAAGACGCCGCGCGGATTCGGCCGGCACTGGCTGTGCAAAGAAAATCCAGGCATGCGCGCCATCGCCGGAACGTGAGCGTTCCACTCCGGCCTGGATCCCGAACTCCAATGCGGCATCCCGGTAGGCGATCACATCCTGCTGCCAGCCGGTTCCATCGAAGTCGGCCGCGAGGAAGATACAGCTGTGATCCTCGCGGATCGCATAGGTCCCAATGGTGCGTTGCCCGGTAAGATGCAACTCAACCGCTTCGGCATCCAAAGCGCGGAAATTCTGATGGAGGCACTCGGTACATTTGATCCTCGGCTTCTCACAAACTCCACGGATCCATTCGTTGGCGCAAACCGGAGAATAACCTTTGCGGCCGGTCTTTGGGTTTTCCCAAAGCTGGGGATAAACGGAACGCCGGGCCGCGAACAGGGCCAGAAAGAAAGCGACCTTCGCCTACGGGGTCTTCGGAATCGGAGAGCTCAGCGGCAGTTGAGGATCCTCAATTTGCTCGCGGCGCAATCCGTCAAGTTCGACTAGCAACTGATGTCGCTGCCGATCGAGCTCCAAGAGTTCGGCTTCTATCGCGAAAATGCGGCTCAAACGGTTTCTTTCTGGATCGATGAGGCCCGTGAGAGATCGCCCAAGGGAGCGGCCGACAGCTCGTCCGGAACTTCAAGGGTGATCAACATGGAAATACCTTAGCTTGGCCCATCTGTGCGAACAACTCGACGATGTGAGATTGTGTCAGCCGCAGCTCGACCGCCAAGAATTTCAGCGGAATACGGGATGTGTTGAATGGGTCTCAATGGGTCACCTTCCTCTGCGCCTCCGCGGGAAAACTGGCAACGCTCCAGGAACGAAAGCCCTTGAGTTAGCGCCATCCGAGTCTGTCCCCCTATCCGCTAATTTTAATCTAAGAGGCCGAAATGCTTGTAGGCGGCGGCGACGATCGGTTTGGCCCACTCGGGCGTAGCGGCAAGATTGTCTGGTCCCACAATCTTGCGGTCCACGACATGCAAGAGGAGCACCGGCGAGGAGGTGGCCTCGGCGAAGTCGGAGAGGGCGAAGTCCTCGGAGTTGTCCCAGAGCACGAACTCGGTGAGGTGCGGCAGGAGTCGGATGATGTTCAAGCGGCTGCTGTGCCAGCGCTCGCGGATCTTCGATTCCGCGATGTCGTGGCCGCCGGCGGCGACCCGGGCGGCCACGCGGCGGAGGTGGTGTTCCACCGACGCGAGGCCGACGAAACACACTTTAACAGCCATGCCCTCGCGAGTGGCACCCAGCAGTAGGTGAGTGATCGTGTTGGCTCCAAGCGTGGTTTCAAAGACAAAGTCTGAGCCTTCGACAATGGCTCGCTCTAGGCGCTCTTTACCTTCCGCCCACGCCAGAGCGTTGGCGGTGGCCAGAGCAAGGCGCGGATTTCGTCGGAGGATTAGCCCCGTTGCTTCATCCGGGTTGTAGTACTCGCCGCCCGCTCGGCGGATGAACGCCCCGGCGACGCTGCTTTTACCCGCGCCGTTGACCCCTGCCAGCACGGTGATTGTTCCCCTCGGCCCGGAGTCAGGCACGCGCGGCAGGCTTTGGGTGTTTCACCGCAGCGCGGGCCAGATCAGCGGACGTGGCCGAGAACAGGGTTGCGGCGGCGCGTTTGCCCTCGGGCGTGTTCATGCGAGCGACCATCTGGTCAAACTCGGCGGCCAGGCCTTCAAGGGGCGCGCGGTGGCTCTGCTGGAGTTCTTCGTATTGCTCGGCGGTAAGGATGACGAACTCGCGGCGAGAATGGCGGGAAATGGCGAGCGGGCCGGTGGTGGCTAGGCGCGCGACCTCGCTGAACTTATTTTTGAGTACGCTGGCGGTGATCTCGGCTAAGTCAGCGACTGAGGCGAACCCAAGGCTGTGCGATGCGATGTTGGCCATGACCTAAGGCTACGTGTTTTAGCTAAAATGGCAAGAATAGCCTTTTCTGGCTCGCGGCCCCACCAGACCTCGCGGGCCGCCCGGATCGCCACCGCTGGTTTTCACCGCAGAGGGCAGGGAGGGATGGTAGAGGGCACAGAGAATTTGTGGAAAGGGGGGCTGTCATGCCGCAAACGCACCTGCGCCCCGCAGCATTTTCATGTCGGGTGGTACCCCGCTCGCAGTGCATGGGGATTTGACCCGGAAATGACTCTTCGACTAATCGGGCGGGCAACGTTTTTACCGCAGACATCGGGAAATGGCGGAAAACGGGAGGATAACATCTATGCGGTTTCCTGTTTTCTGCGGTAAACCCCACCGATAATCCGACATTTACATGCCGCGTGGTGCCCGGCCCCCGGGGCATGGGGATTTGCGGTACCCCCCCTCTGCCATCTCTGCTCCCCTTCTTGGTTCTGCGGTAAAAGTAGCCGCGGCAATCGGCAGGCCCGCCTGCACTCGGCCCGCAGCGAGGCAGTGTTTGTTGCCTCATAGAACGCAAGGAACGCAAAAAGGCTATGTGGCCGCGTGTCCAGCCTTCCTTTCGCCCGCGATTGCGGCCAGCCGTGCCGACGCCGTCCGTCGCGGCTGCGCAGACCGAAGTGCTGGTTATTCCCCGCGAAACGCAGGATCGGTGAAGAGAAAAATACTACGGTTCTCGCTTGTGGCCAACAGACCATCGGGCACGAAGCAGCCGCCTTCAACGTGCTGACCTTTGAGTATCGTGTGGTGCGGCTTGGTCCGCGTGACGCTGCCGATGTCTCCATCCACGCGAAAGACGTAGGCCCCATCCTTCGCCACCAAGGCCAGTCGCTTCCCATCGGCGGAAATATCCGCACCCGTGACGGGCGATGCGATTTCTGTCGAGGCCACGAATTCCAAGATTTGTGTCGCGCTGGTGCCCTGGAGAGAAAACCGGAAAATCTGTGCGTGTGCTTTTTGAAACACCTTTGAGACGACGTAACCGTAGCCCTTCCAGATGAAAAGGCTCTCGCAGTCGAAGGGCGCGCCGGGAAACTTTAGTGTCCATCCGCGATTGACGGAGACTGGGCCGGCACCTGCCTTCGGATCCGGTTCATCGATTTCAAAAACTTTCAGGGTGTCGCGCTTCGCGTCGTTGTTGCCAGTGTCACTGAGGAAGAGGTGCCCCGCATCGTCGATGGCGATGTCCTCCCAGTCGCGGAACGCCGCACCGATAACCGGGATCGCCGCGCGGGTGTTGCCCGCGCGGTCGATGGCATAAAGAACCTGGTGCCCGCCACCGTCGTTGTGGGTCCAGAGCACATTCGCGAACCGGCGACTGGCTACGACACCGGAGCTTTCTGTAATCGTTAAGTCACTGATTCGGCCGATCTGCAGGACACCGGAGGCGATTTCTTGCGCGGGAGCCGGCGCGGCGTCATTGCAGGCCGCCAGCGCCACGGTTAGCAATGAAGCGATCACGATGGAGCTTGCGGGGTTTTTCATCTGCTCGGTTGTGCTCAATCAGCTAAGCGGGATCGGGCGGTCCGCGCAACTGTAGCGCACCCGGGAATTGGGATGCTGACGGCTCCCTCGGAACCAATGGCTTCTATCTCGAGAATGCGGCTCAAACGGTTTCTTTTTGGAACGATGATTGAATGGCCAGAAAAGCCTGCCACAGTTTCTAAAAACTGGCGAGAGCGACAAGCAATGGTTCGACGAGGGTCGGGACCAAACTGTCTTGTGGAGTTGGGGGATTGGATGCCAACTTCCCGCCGCACGCAAGCTATGTATTGAGGCGCTACTCCCCCGGAGTACATCGTCACGGAGTGAGGCAGCGGGCGCATTCCTCCATGACACCACGGCCCGAGATTCTGCCTCCCCAACATTTCGTCTCTTCTGGGGGTCTGGAGACGGATTCTTAAAAAGAAAAACGGACGGTGCGACGAGCGCACCGTCCGTGTTCAGAGTTTCTCCTATTGAGCCGTCTACTTGGTCGGCGGCATGAGGACCTTGTCGATGACGTGAATCACCCCGTTGCTGGCGGCCACATCGGCTTTGACGACCTTGGCGTCGTTGACCATCACTGTTTTGCCTTTGACTTTGATGTCTAGTTCCGCGCCATTGGCAGTCTTGGCCATCATCGTTTTCACGTCCGCGGCCATGATTTTGCCTTCCAGCACATGGTAGGCGAGGATCTTGCCGAGTTTCGCTTTGTTCTCGGGTTTGAGCAGATCTTCGACTGTGCCTTTGGGGAGCTTGGCAAAGGCTTCGTCACTCGGGGCGAACACGGTGAATGGGCCTTTTTCCTTGAGCATCTCGGTTTTGCCCGCAGCGTCGAGTGCGGCGGTCAAGGTTTTGAAGGTGCCCGTTGATTTGGCGGTGTCGATAATGTCATCGGCGGCAAAGGCAGCGCTGAGGGCGAGGCCGAGGAAGGCGGTGAAGGTGAGGAGTTTTTTCATAGGTTTGTATGGGTTTGATCTTGGACTGTGAAAGAGCGCACGCCCTGGGCGCGGCCATCGCCCAAGGGTGGGGCGACGGGGTTGCCGGGATTGCGTTCTTGTTTCCCATATACGTTGAGCAAGCTCAGGCTGGATGCACATTTCGCTACTCGCCGGGCAGCACCACCGGACCATGAGCCTTCTACCCATCCCTGACATCCGTCCTCACGGCCAACTTCCCACGACGATGCACCGGCTTGGAGGGACCAACCCGTTCGGCGACTTATTGCTTACCCCGATGATGCCGACATTCACCGGTGCAAGCGGCGATTTGACCACCGGATGAATCGGCCGGGGTGGTCTTCCTATTCCGCCCCGGGGCCAGGGGGGCCGTTGGGCACTGAACGGGGGGCGCTGCCGGGCTTAGGCACCACGCACGAGAGGAACGCCTCTAGGAAGCCCAGTGATTTCGCCCCCTGAAGAATGAGTTTGGCCATCGCGTCAGAACGGGCCTGATCGCGGGACAGTGACATGACAGGGTGTCCCGCCAGGAGCCTTGCCGCAGCGCCGGTGGCCGCAGGGCACGCCATTGAGGTTCCCAAAACCAACTTTCTCTACTGACCACTCCAAGCGTGCAATTCCCCCGCATGCTCAACCACACTGGGGCGTGCAAAAAGCCTTCCGCCACTCGGCGCTTCTTCTCGTTTCCACCGTGTGCATCGCCTCGGCCGATCCGACCGCACCGGAACGCGTCCCGCTATGGCCGGAGAGAGCTCCCGGGGAAGCAGCGGAGGGGTCTCCACAGCCGAGCCTCACGGTCTTCCGCCCCGATCATCCCAACGGCACGGTGATGATTATCTGCCCCGGAGGCGGCTATGGCGGTCTCGTCACCGGACCCGAAGGCACCGGCATCGCGACCTGGCTCAATGCGCACGGCATTATTGGCGCGGTGTTGGAGTATCGGCTTCCTCACGGGAACTCCGCGCTGCCCCTGCTGGATGCGCAGCGCGCGATCCGGTGGGCTCGTTCTAAAGCGGCTGACTGGCAGGCAGACCCCCACCGGATCGGCATCATCGGGCTCTCCGCCGGCGGCCACTTAGCTTCCAGCGCCGGAACGCATTTCGATTTGGGAAAACCGGCCAGCACCGACCCGGTTGAGCGCTTGAGCAGCCGACCCGATTTCATGGTTCTCATTTACCCGGTTATCACGATGGGGCCCCTGGCTCATGGGGGATCGAAACGGAATCTGCTGGGCCCGTCGCCGACGGAAGCCGACGTCGATCTTTTCTCCAATGAGAAGCAAGTCAGCGATCAGACTCCTCCGGCGTACCTTGCAGCCGCCAAGGACGACACCCTCGTTGACCCAGAGAACAGCCGCTTGTTTAGCCAGGCGCTCAAGGCCCGCCGCATTCCGGTTGAATATCTCGAGCTTGGCTCTGGTGGGCACGGCCTCAACGGCTACTCCGGCCCCTCTTGGGAGGCTTGGCAAACAGGCTCGCTCCAATGGCTCGGCGGCCAGGGCTTGCTAGCACCAAAGGCCGATGCGGCCGCTGCGACCCGATTCACCGCTGCGGATGACCCCCAAGTCTTAGCCGGGCTTTAGCCGCTGAACTGGATCCGCAACGACCACTGGACCGCCGCCGCAGAAATTTTTAACCACAGATTTCACTGAGGAACACAGATAGGAGAGCGAGCCCAAGCCTGAGGCATCTGTAAATCTGCGAAATCTGTGGTCAATGCCTGTTCAGGAAGACCACTCGGAGCGCCCCCCCGAGATGATAGTATAACAATGATAGCTTCACAACAGACCTGCCGCCGATTAGGGATCTTCTGCCTGATGCGGGTGCGGGCCTCAACACGAACCTTTAGCTTATCGTTTGTCTTCCGCCGCCTATACCGTTTGCCTCAAACTTCATCCCAAAATGCCTAACTACCGTAAAATCCTGTGGGTGCTGCTGGTAGGGCTGGCCGCATCCAGCAGCGCGTGTAAGAAGGCGGTGCCCGACTCCCAACCGGAAGACCTAGTTGTTGGCCAGCCAGCGCCGTCGGCACCGATGGCTGCTCCCGTTGTACGGCAGTCAGTCGAGGTCGCGCCTCCCGGAGTCCATCCATTAGCACCCGAAGGGGTGTTTTATACCCTCACAAAGATCTCTAAAGAAACCGCAGACGGAGTCCTCGGGTACCCGCCCGGAACCCGGCTAGTTCGCCAAGGCGACCATTTCGTGACTCCGGACGGACAGAGCATGATGGCGGGAGCCCAGGAAATCACCAACGACATGGTTTTGGCTGGCCAAGCCGGAAAGAACGATATGGCCGCGCAAGCCGCACTACGGAAGGCTGCCTTGCAAGCCCTCCAAGCGTCGCAAACCGCCGGGACGGCGCAGAGAACTGCCAACCAAGGAGAGCCCGTGCGTTCGACGGGCGGAAACCTCCAGCCTTCGGGAGCCCTTACAACCGGCACGACTGGTTCAAAGCTCGGGGGCGTGACCCGGGTCAAGAACGGGATGGTCTGGCGGAAATCCAACAACGGCAAGTATTGGGTGGCTGAAGAAACAACGGATGGAAAGCCGGTGGCGGGGATCTTGGAAGCGGCCCGACCTGGAACCTAAGCGCTCAGCCTGCCCACGGGCGGTTGGTCTGGGAAAGTCGTTTCCAGTGTTTGAGGGTCTGTGCGCCGTGCTCGATCCCGTGGGCGGAATGGGTCGGCTATTTGGACCCGTGGCTGCACGGCGGGGACAGGTCGGTCCCGTCGGGTCGAGGCGTTTTTCCCACCTTTATGCCCCGCAATTGGGGAAGCATGTGCGAAAGAAAGGCTATGCGGGCATTGTTCATTTGGCTATTTGCCGTGGTCGGGGCTTCCGGGGCCGGCGCCCAGGAGAGGCCCAGCGAGTTCAAAGCGCTCGGCGTTTTACCCAAAGAGGAGGCCTTGCATCTGGCCCGGATCGTAGGCCGCGAAGGGACACCCAATCCCGAACGCTGGTACTTTATTATCCACTCCCCATCGGCGCCGGGTGGGGTGCGGGAGTTTGTGGTTGAGGGTCAGGAGATTGTGGCCAGCCGTGAGCTGTCGCAGTTTGCCGACCATTTGGATGCCGAGGAGGTGATGCCGGGGGGTTCCCTCAAGGTGGACTCAGAAGCCGCGGCCAGGATGGTCTCCGAGTTTGCGGTGGCCAACGGATTGGACATTAGCGGGTTCAACTATGAGCTGGCCAACAATGGGCCCAAGACGGCGCCGGTTTGGAAGGTCACGTGTCTGGATCCCTCGGGAAAGGCTGTGGGGCAGTTAATGGTGACGGCCGCTTTGGGAACGGTGGTCTATCATGAAGGGTTCGCCAAAGAGCCGGCCCGCGCCATGGTGGCATCCGAGAAGCCCAGCCGACGTCGTCGGGCAGAGCCGACTGGATTCGCCTCCAGGGCGGGTGCGGCCGAACCCCAAGCGGAGCCTCCCAATGAACGTAGGCCGGAGGCTGCCCGCGGATCGGCCCGGCGGCGTGCACTCAGTGCTCCGGCGGTTTTTTCCGCGCCCGTGAGGTGCGCAGGGGCAGCCCCCATTGACATTGGCGAGTGTGGAGTATTGGGGGTTGTCGGAGCTTCCCGTTTGATGCTCAATGCGGGTTTTCCACGGATGAACCTGGCTGTCCTTAACCCCGGGGGGAATGATCCCCAACAGGAGTTCCCCGAATTTGCCGGTAAACCGGATTCGGCAGGGCACGCCCCTGTCAATTTCCACGGATTTGCTGCATGCACAGGCGGCGGATTCTACCGTAAGGATAACGCGCTAGGGCCCGGCAAAGCAGTGCTGCTTTTGATTCGCCATGATCTGAAGGCGGTGCGGCAAGCCGCAGTGGAATTGCGGCGGGCTGGGAAGGTTGTAGCCATTAGCTTCAAAGAGGCTGGGGCATTCCAAATCGCCTCGCTTTTGAACCACCCGGGCCGAGTGCGGCTGCTCCACGAGATTTGTCAACGAGTGCATGGCGCGATAGCCACCACGGAGGATGCTGTACCCTACCTGAGGGCTTTCGGCGCGCACACGGTGGAGTGGATTCCGACCCCATATCCGGTGGAGTCTGCGGGTTGGGATTTCAGTGTGCCCCTGGATGAGCGCCGGGGGATCATGATTGGGACACGGGAGTTCAAAATGCCCTCCCGCAACCATCTTGCCGCATTGATGGCGGCCATTCAACTGGGCGGATCGATGCAGGAACCCGTGACGGTGTTCAATGTGGAGGGATGGGGCGGGCGCCGGATGTTGGCGTCTCTTCGGGTTCCCGAGGGCCTCCTGCATGTGGTCGAGGGTCGGTTGCCGTATGCAAAATACCTGCGTTTGATGGCCGGCCACAAACTGGTCCTGCAGTTTGACGCAAGCAGTGTCCCTGGGCAGGTGGCCGGGGACGCGCTGTTGTGCCGGATCCCGTGCGTTGGCGGGAACGGGACGACCGAACGCCTGGTCTACCCAGACCTGTGCGGGCACGGACGTAGTCACGAAGAACTGGGTCATTTGGCGGCCCGGCTTCTGGAGCACCCCCATGATTGCCAAGCCGTGACCGAGCGGGCGGTTACGCTGGGAATCGAGGAAATCGGGTTTCCGGCAGTGGCCGGAAAGCTGGAGCGGTTTTTCCGCGGGCTCGGCGCAGCCCAGACATCCTGACCTGCCGGGAAGGAGTTTAATCTCAAAGGGACAAATTTGAGCTGGAGCGAGGTGCCTGGGTGGCAGGTTTTTGTCTCGTTGAGTTCGGCGCAGAGAGCAGCGACGACGGCGTCGTGAATGGGATTGGCTTGGCCGTGGAGTTCGATGCGCAGTTCGCCGTTG
>JAYVTN010000206.1:0-6276 GCA_043788785.1 Spartobacteria bacterium
GACCCGCCCGACCCGCCTGACCCGCCCGACCCGCCTGACCCGCCCGACCCGCCCGACTGGTCCGACTGGTCCGACTGGTCCGACTGGTCCGACTGGTCCGACTGGTCCGACTGGTCCGACTGGTCCGACTGGTCCGACCTCTGCGAGCCCGTCACGCGAAGAGGACTTCGTGGCGCAACCATGCCAAAAGCTCGTCCTTGCCCTTGCCCGAACGCAGATCGGCGAAAATGAAGGGCTTTGTGCCGCGCATCAGCTTGGAGTCGCGGTCCATGACCGCGAGGTCGGCTCCGACATACGGCGCCAGCTCGATCTTGTTGATCAGCAAGAGGTCGCTGTTGCGGATGGCTGGGCCGCCTTTGCGCGGGATTTTATCCCCGCCAGATACATCAATGACGTAGATGAAAGATTCCACCAACTCAGGGGAAAAAGTGGCCGAGAGATTGTCGCCGCCGCTTTCAATAAGGATCAGTTGCGCATCGGGATGCCGCTTCTCGAGTTCGGCGATAGCGGCCAGGTTCATGCTGGTATCATCACGGATGGCGGTGTGCGGGCACCCGCCGGTTTCCACGCCTAGGACGCGGTCGGCGGCCAGCGCGTCGTTGCGGACCAAAAACTCAGCGTCTTCGCGGGTATAGATATCGTTGGTGACCACCGCCATCGAGAATTCCTCGCGCAACCACTGGCAAAGCCGGAGCACGAGCATGGTCTTCCCGGTGCCCACAGGGCCCCCGATACCGATCCGTACTGCTTTTTTTCTTTGGGTCATAAGATGGGAGGTTTGCAAAGGAAAAGCGGGTCTACTGCGACTCTCTTGCGAGAGCGCGCCCGGCGTTCTCATGAAATGAAGAGGCGTTCCCCAGCGTATTGATGGCGCATACTGGCAATTTCCAGCAATGGATTGAACCAGCCGGCCGTGTCCCGGGCCACGAGTATGGAGCGAGCGATGGTTTGGGCGGCGTGTCCACAAGCGACCCGGAGCACGCGCTGACAGCCATCCTGGCCGATCCGTATCAGCTTGAGAGCTGCGGCACAAACGCTCGCCAACGCTTGATAGAAGTATGCGCCCAGAGCCGCCTCGAGAGGCACCCCTTGGATGGCAGCTTGCATCCCGCACACGCTTAGGTGATGGCCTGCGGCGCTGCCGGCCTCGATGCATTCCTCGAACTCTGCCAGCAAAGAAGCCTCGCTGATCACCCGCAAAGCTTTAAGTCGGCGCACGCCCAGGTGGCGGCTAGCCTCGCGGGTTTCATACGCGAGCTTCCAAGCGCTGATCTCTTGGTCGATCCGGCAAAGTTCCTCCATGTCGTGTCCCATTGCTGCCTCGAACGCCCACCGCAGATACGGCAGTTCGTGGGCGCCCAGTGCAGGAATGATCTGCTGACAGAGGAAGGCTTCCAAGGTCGCCGCGTCGTGGACGACTCCCAGCCGGACACTCTCCTCAAATCCCAGCGAATGGGCGTACGCGCCGGTCGGGAACAGCGGATCCGCAGTTTGAAGCAGGAACGCTAACCAAGGCAGCTCGGCGCCCATCAGACGTGATGTTCGTGGGAGTGCGAATGGCCTCCGCTCAAGGCGTGAAACACGGCTAGCTTGGCGCTGAAAGCGATGTGTTCGCGTTCCAGCAACTGACGCAACGCCGAGTCGTCGATGAGCAGCACGTTGGAGCCCTGGATTGCCAAAGGGAAATGCAGGTTGCCCACAATCCAGCCCAAACGGGCGGCCGCTGCCGGACTCGCGCCCAAAGCCACTTCTAATACGGGTTCGGGCTTCTGCTCTACGATGTAGACGGCCGAGGCGCTTGCGAAGAAAACATCGGCGTCGGCCAACGCATGTTCGAGATCGAAGCCAAACTCGTGGCCGTCCTCAGCAATCCCCCGCCAGCGGCGTTTAGCCAGCGTGCCGCGTTCGACTTGGAGCCGAACGCCCGGCAGCGAGCGGTTCCAGGAATGGAGGTGGTCGTGGATGAGTTGCATCAGAACAAAAAATAACGTTGAGCCATGGGGAGCACGCTTGCCGCTTCGCAACGCAACTCGCGGCCATCGGCTTTGACGGTGTACGTTTCCGGATCCACCTCGATCCGGGGCAACGTGTCGTTCCAAAGCAAGTCGCGCTTGGTGATTTTGCGGGTGTTTTTTACTCCTACCAAGCGTTTGCCTAGATTCAGAGAGGTGAGGCGGCCAGTGCGCAAGGAAGCTTCACTGACAAAGGTTACCGAGGTGGCCAAGCGTGCCCGTCCATGGGCGGCAAATTGAGGCCGATACATGGTCGGCTGCGGCGTTGGGATGCTCGCGTTGGGATCGCCCATATTAGCCATCGCGATGAGCCCGCCTTTGAGGACGACCTCCGGTTTGACTCCAAAAAAGGCGGGCTTCCAGACCACCAGGTCGGCCAGTTTGCCGGGCTCGATGGAGCCGACCTCATGCGAGATCCCGTGCGTTATTGCCGGGTTGATCGTGTACTTGGCCACATACCGCAGTGCACGGAAGTTGTCCGCGCGCGCATGGGCGGGGACCGGCGAAGCCAACGCGCCGAACTGGTCCTTCATCTTGTGGGCGGTTTGCCACGTGCGCGTAATGACTTCTCCGACGCGGCCCATGGCTTGGGAATCGCTCGACATCATGGAGAACGCGCCCAGATCGTGGAGCAAATCCTCGGCGGCTATGGTTTCCGGGCGGATCCGGGATTCGGCAAAGGCGACATCCTCGGGGATCTTGGAATCCAGATGGTGACAGACCATGAGCATGTCGAGATGCTCGTCGATGGTGTTGACGGTGAAAGGCCGGGTGGGATTGGTCGAGGAAGGCAGCACGTTGGCTTCGCCGCAGACCTTGATGATGTCGGGGGCATGTCCGCCACCAGCGCCCTCGCTGTGATAAGTATGGATCGCGCGCCCTTTGAATGCGGCGATGGAGGCCTCGACAAAGCCCGACTCATTGAGGGTATCGGTGTGGATGGCGACCTGGATATCGAGTTCCTCGGCGACATCCAGACAGGTGCTGATGGCCGCGGGCGTCGTCCCCCAATCCTCGTGAAGCTTAAGGCCGATTGCGCCGGCCAACACTTGTTCGCGCAGCGGTTCGTGGGTTGAGCAGTTGCCTTTGCCCAAAAAACCAAGGTTCATCGGGTACTCGTCGGCGGCTTCCAGCATCCGGTGGAGATTCCAGATTCCCGGCGTGCAAGTGGTGGCATAGGTGCCATGGGCCGGACCGGTGCCTCCGCCAATCATGGTGGTTACGCCGCTTGCCAAGGCGTGCTCGATCTGTTGGGGACAAATGAAATGGACATGGGTATCGATGCCACCCGCAGTCACGATGCAGCCTTCTCCCGCAATGACCTCGGTCGCCGCTCCAATGGTCATCCCCGGAGTCACTCCCCGTTGGATCCCAGGATTGCCAGCATGGCCAAGGCCAACGATGCGCCCATGCTTGATGCCGATGTCGGCTTTGATTATGCCTTGAAGGGCATCGAGCACTAGCGCGTTGGTGATGACCAGATCCAACGATTGGGCATCGGTGGCCGTGGGCGATTGGCCCATGCCATCGCGGATCACTTTGCCCCCGCCGAACTTGACCTCGTCTCCGAGCGCGCCGGACTCGGCGATCAGATCGCGTTCGACTTCAATGAACAACCCAGTATCCGCCAGTCGCACTTGGTCCCCGGTGGTCGGCCCGAACATCTCGGCATATTGACGGCGGCTGATGTAAAGAGGCATGGCTTAGAGCGGACCGTTGATTTTTGCATTGAACCCGAAGACTTCCCGGGTGCCGGAGAGAGCGACCAGCTCGATCTGGCGGGTGTCCCCCGGTTCAAAGCGGACCGCAGTGCCGGCAGGGATATTGAGCCGGAAACCGCGAGTGGCCTCCCGCTCGAAAGCGAGCGCCGTGTTGACTTCGTAGAAATGGTAATGGCTGCCGACTTGGATGGGACGGTCGCCCGTGTTGGCCACTTCCAGGACGCGTGTTTCCAGCCCCACATTGGCTTCCAATTGGGCGGGGTGGGTTCCCACGATGATTTCGCCTGGGATCATGCGCATTCTATCGGATGGGGTTGTGAACGGTCACCAGCTTGGTGCCATCAGGAAACGTGGCTTCCACCTGGACTTCGTGGATCATCTCCGGGATGCCTTCCATGACATCCGCCCGCGCCAGGATCGTTGTCCCAAAGCTCATGAGATCGCTCACCGCACGTCCATCCCGGGCCCCTTCCATGATCTCGTAGGTGATCAGGGCCACCGATTCGGGATAATTGAGTTTGAGCCCACGCACGAGCCGACGCCGCGCCAGATCGGCGGCGACGACCACCAGAAGTTTTTCCTGCTCCCGGGGCGAAAGGTGCATGGACCTAGTCTCGGTGGCGGGCCATCCAACGGATCCCGATCAATAGCGCCGTCACTGCCCCAAAAACCAGGAGCTTGGCAATCTCTGCTTCATGGCCGGGATGCAGACCCCCGCCCGAAGGATCGAGGAGGGAGTGGCCGGGATGAGCCAGGACCACACCGGGCACAAACAGGGCTGCGGCACTCAAAGCACAGAAAAGGATTCGGTTGGATTTCATGGAAAGGAAATGGAAGGTAGGGGGTTTGCGGGCCCGGAGGCACGCCTTTTTCACACCGTGAGGTGTTGGCGCACGACCGTATCGGTGAGCTCGGCGATGGGGCCGTTTGCCACGACGACCCCGCGGTCCATGATGTAGAAGATGTCTGCAAGCTCCTTGGCAAATTCTAAATACTGTTCCACCAAGAGGATGCTCATCTTGCCTTCCTTGCGCAGGAGCCGGATCGTGTCACCGATCTGGTCGATGATGTTGGGCTGAATTCCTTCGGTGGGCTCGTCCAGGATCAAGACCTTGGGCTCAGTCAACAACGCCCGTCCAATGGCCAATTGTTGCTGTTGGCCGCCACTGAGCATTCCCCCTTTGCGGGGGAGGAACTCCTTGAGGATCGGGAAAAGCTCGAAAACCCGCTCCAGATTGCCATTGAGCTTTTTCCCCTGGGCGATGGCGCCGATTTTGAGGTTCTCCTCAACCGTCAAGTGGGGAAAGATCTCGCGCCCTTGCGGGACGTAACCGATGCCGGCGCGAGCCCGGGATTCGGGCGCAGCGCCGGAGAGATCCCTGCCGCAGAGCTCAACGGTACCTGCATTGGCCTTGAGCAAACCGACAATGGAACGGAGCGTGGTCGTTTTCCCGACGCCGTTGCGGCCCATCAGACACACCACGCTGTTCGGGGGCACCTCCAGATTTACGCCGCGCAGGATCCGGCTGCCGCCGATGGCAACTTCAAGATTAGAAGCTTTGAGCATGGCGCTTAATGTTTGCTGCGGCCGAGGTACACTTCGACGACCTTCTCGTTGTTTTGGACTTCCTCCACGGACCCTTCGCAAAGCACATGGCCTTGGTGAAGAACTGTGACCCGCCGCCCGGCGGCGATCTGGCGGATGAAGACCATGTCGTGCTCAATGACCACGATCGAGTGCTTGCCCGCCAAGGAGAGCAGCAGCTCCCCGGTCCGGTGGGTCTCCTCATCGGTCATGCCGGCAGCGGGCTCGTCTACCAACAGCAACTTGGCGTTCTGTGCCAGCAACATCCCGATCTCCAACCATTGCTTCTGGCCGTGAGCCAGCGAGCCGGCCTTGGCCTGCGCTCTGGCATCGAGATTGATGATTTTGAGGATCTCCTCGATCCGGTCGCCCTGCCCGCTCTTGACCCGGGCGAACAACGAATTGAATACGCCGCGGCTTCCTTCCAAGGACATCAGTAGGTTTTCGAACACCGTGTGGTCGGTGTACACGGTCGGCGTCTGGAACTTGCGCCCGATTCCCAACCGGTAGATCTCGTACTCGCTCAGTTCGGCAAGCTGGTGCTGGTTGTCGAATTCGATGGTGCCGGCATCGGGTTTGGTGCGTCCGGTGATCAGGTCCAGGAATGTCGTTTTGCCAGCCCCGTTGGGTCCGATGACTGTGCGCAACTCGCCCGGGTCCATGTAGAAATTGAGGTCCCGGATGGCTTGGAAGCCGGAGAAGGATTTGTTCAACCCCTCGGCGGCCAGTATGAAGGGACGTGGCTTAAGTTGGGACTCGATGTGCATCAGGCCTTGGAGATAGAAGCTGGCGCAGCGGTTTGCGCTTCAGGCATCGGTTCCGCCTTGTCGGTTTGGGCGCGGCGTTTGCTCATCCATTCGCGGATTTGACCCGGAATTCCGACAATCCCCTTGGGCAGGAAGAGGACGATCAGCATGAAAAGCCCGCCCAGGATGAGAAGCCAATAGTCAGGATAGGC
>JAYVTN010000207.1:0-4684 GCA_043788785.1 Spartobacteria bacterium
TTCTCCCATCACGAAATCGAGCGATCCCAGAATCGCGACCACGTCGCTCATCATATGGCCAGGCAGGATGTCCGGCAGGATGCTCAGGTTGACGAAGGAGGGCGCCCGGATCTTAAGCCGATAAGGCGTGCCGCCTCCGCGTGAATTGATATAGAAGCCCAGCTCGCCCTTCGGGTTCTCAGCACCAAAGTAGATCTCCCCAGCAGGCACATCAGGCCCCTCGGTATGAACAATGAAGTGATGGATAAGTTCCTCCATTTTCGTAAGCACCGTGCTCTTGGGAGGCGCAAAGTTCTTCCCGTCCTCCACGTTGATCGGCCCGTCCGGGAGTCGATCAATGACCTGATGTAAAATCCGGATCGATTGCCGCATTTCTTCCATCCGCACCAAATACCGGTCATAAGAATCGCCTACGCTTCCAAGGGGAACCTCGAACTCGTAGTTCTCGTAGCCTAAATAGGGGTGCCGCTTGCGCAAATCGTGATCAACGCCGCTTGCGCGCAGGTTCGGGCCCGAAAGCCCATAGTTGATGGCTTGCTCGCGGGAGATGGTGCCCACGTCCTTGGTGCGATCAACAAAAATCCGGTTCCGGGTCAGCAGCTTGTCGACTTCGTCGATGACGGCTGGCAACTCTGCGAGAAACTTGCGCAGAAGAGCGAGGAAGCCCTCGGGAAGATCGCGGGTTTGTCCGCCGACCCGGGTATAACTGGTCGTAAACCGAGCCCCCGTGAGCAGTTCACACAGGTTGTAAATTTTTTCCCGTTCCGTGAAGGTGTACAGGAACACGGTCATGGCACCCGTATCCATGGCAAAACAGCCAATCCCCAACAAATGGGAGGAAATCCGCGCCATTTCACAGCAAAGCACCCGGATCGCCTGCCCTCGGGGGGGCAGTTGCCAACCCATGAGCTTTTCCA
Organism: Spartobacteria bacterium; assembly: GCA_043788785.1. Taxonomy (GTDB): domain Bacteria; phylum Verrucomicrobiota; class Verrucomicrobiia; order Chthoniobacterales; family Chthoniobacteraceae; genus CAIURC01. The sequence goes on from JAYVTN010000207.1 coordinate 918, forward strand.
CGGCCAAAGCGTAAGCGATGTTGTTGGCCAGTGGAGCCAAGTAATCCAGGCGGTCCGTGTATGGGACGAACTGGTTATAGTGCATGTTCTCGGCGATTTTTTCATCGCCGCGATGCAGGTAGCCGATATCGGGGGTCGCCTTGGTGATGATTTCCCCATCCATCTCCAGGATGAGCCGCAACACGCCATGGGTGGCCGGGTGGGAGGGGCCCATGTTGAGGACGAGCTTTTCCCCAAGCAGATCGGTGGATTCGAGCGCTTGAGTCAGGCTGGTTTGGGCTTTGGCCAGCGTATCTGGAGCTTCGAAATCGTGGGTAGAAAGGGCCATGGAAAGAGACGGCGAAATCAGTCAAACAACCTAGGGAGAGGCAAATCAGGGGCGCAAGTGAATTTGTGAATAATTTCACAAGCTGCTGTGGGCTTTGGGGGCGGTCTTTCAACAATGGGTCAGTGGGCCGCCGTCCAGTTGGGTTGAAGGGGAAGGTTTCCAAGTCCGGAACTCTCGCGGGTGGGCTGGCGCCACATTGTTCACAACAAATCGTATGTCCAATCAGTTTTCCCGCCCCAATGGAGACGTAATAAATATGACTGGCAAGGCCCACTCGCGCCAACCGGAACGCCTGTGGCTGCCGACACAGGGGACAGAAATCTGCCACATAGCCCTGAGTTCTCTCGGTCCGTCGGCTTCCCTAAATAATAAACATATAAAAGATGAAGCACAACAGACTGTGCCGGGCAGCAGAGATGTCCTAATAGAGCGTCTTCCGGCAAGCCAATAACCTGCGGCTTGGTTTCCAATCAGGGGTGCTGTGGGAGAGCTCAACCTCGGCGGCGAGAGCTGCTGCGCCAGACGAGGCAAACCGACCGCATCCAAAAGGGCTTACAGCCCCAGAGAGAGGAGGAAAAGACACGCTTTTTGAGAAAACATGAATCACTACATGCCTGTTCTCTGCGTTCGTTGAGGCCAACCCACGTGCCCTCCTCCCGCACCCGCGGCTGCCGAATTCAGGATGATTGCTTCCTCCCGTGGGCACCGGTGGGGGCGGAAGTTCGGCCACCTGGTTCGGAGCTCATGCTTAAGCCTGCCACCCGCCGCTAAGTTAGCGCCTATGGTTGGTATGCGTTGCCCCGTTGGGCCCACCTTCGGGTGCCGCCAGGGCTGGGCTCCATGCCACCTCCGCTACAGCTCGGCCAGCAGGCGCTTATGGATGTTGTCGAAGCCGCCGTTGCTGAATATCACCACCACGTCCTGCGCTTGGAGCAGGGGACGCAACCGCGCGATGATCTCGGTCACCCCAGGCTCGTAAAACGCGGGTTTTCCTTGGGCGGCAATGTCGGCCACCACGCGTTCCGGGTTAAGCCGGTCGTCTTCAGGCAATTGGTCGAGTCGGGCCACTTGGGCCAGGATAACACCATCGGCGTAGCCCAAGGCTTCGGGCAGACTATCCTGGAACACCGAGCGCCGGGTCGTGTTGGACCGGGGCTCGAACAAAGCCCAGAGCCGCCGATTGGGATATTGGTGACGCAGCCCCCGCAAGGTCTCGCGGATGGCAGTGGGATGATGGCCGAAATCATCAATTAATGTGATGCCTCTTACTTCACCCCGGACTTCCTGACGCCGTTTGACGCCTTCGAAGGTGGCCACTGCGGAGCGAATGATGTCCAAGGGGACCCCATAAAAGTGGGCAGCCGAGATCGCCATGGCCGCATTGCGCACATTGTACTCGCCTACCATTGGTAGGTTAAAGCGGGTGTCCAGAAGAGTGAATGCTGACCCTTTAGCGTCATAACTGACGTCCCGGATGTGTCGGCCCGAGTTGGGTGAGAAGCCGACTTCGACCAGTTGTGAGCGACAATCCTTGGCGACATCGATGCAATTGGGGTCATCGCCATTGATGAGAACCATGCCTTCGCCAGGAACAATGTTCAGGAGTCGGCGGAAGCTAAGCTTGATTTCGTCCAAGTCGCGGAAGATATCCGCGTGATCGAACTCGAGGTTGTTCACGATAACCAGTTCCGGGAGGTAATGGTGGAACTTGGAACGTTTATCGAAGAAAGCGGTGTCGTACTCGTCGCCTTCGAGGACCACGTATTTGGAGTCGTGCAGGGAGCTGCCTTGGCCGAGGTTGGCAGCGATGCCACCGATCATGTAGGCGGGATCCAAGCCGCCGACCTTGAGGATCCAACTCAGCAAGGAGGTGGTCGTGGTTTTCCCGTGCGTGCCCGTGACTACCAGGTTGTGTTTGCCGCGCAGGAAGAACTGTTTGAGGGTTTCGGGTAACGAGAGGTAATAGCGCTTGGTGTTGAGGACGGCTTCAACTTCCAGGTTGCCCCGGGAAATCGCATTGCCGACGACCACCAGGTCCGCTCCGGCCGGCACGTTTTCGGCACGGAACCCTTCGGCGATCGTGATGCCTTGCTCGGCAAGGAAAGTGGACATCGGTGGATACACCTTGTCGTCCGACCCGGTGACCACGTAGCCCTGTTTTGCCATCGCTGAGGCAACGGCTCCCATGGCGGTACCGCAGATTCCCAGGAAATGAACGTGACGGATCGAGGTTTGCATAGGGCAGGAAAAGGGAGCGCAAGCTACTGGGCCTGCACGCGGAGCGCAATATTGGCGTGGGCGATAAAGGAAGTAACAAACCGGGAATCCCGCACAAGGCGGCTGGGAAACGGTCCAGTGGGTCAACCGCGCTTTAACGGCTGGGCTTATGGCGAGTTAAGATCGCCGACTGCCGCCCGGCAGCGAGCCAACGGCCATCCAACTCCCTTCCAACTTTGAAAGGAGGACGCGAAAGCTAACGCTCACCACTGGCTTTGAGGATAGTCTCGTATTCGGATTTCCCCAAAGGAATGACTGAAAGGCGGGACTGCCGGATCAAGGCGATATCGGCCAGAGCGGGTTGCGCCTTGATCCATTCCAAACTGACCGGATTCGCGAGCGCTTTGAGTGGTGCCAGATCGACGCAAGCCCAATCTCCTTCAGTCGCGGTGGCATCGGGATAAGCTTCCGTCACGACTCGAGCGATCCCGACGATCTCTTTGCCGGTGACGCTATGGTAGAAGAGTACCAAGTCGCCCACGCGCATGGCCCGAAGATTGTTCCGGGCCTGGAAATTGCGCACACCGGTCCAAGCAGTGCGTCCATCCTGAACCAGTTGTGCCCAGGAGTAGGCGGCGGGCTCGGATTTGACCATCCAGTGCTGGGGCGGCTTGCTCATGAACGCTCAGTGCCCGCAAAGCCCCCCATGGCACAAGCCAAATCCCGGGTTTTTGACAGGATGCGCAGGGACGCGGGATTTCCAGCTGGGATTGACCGTGACTGAAATCCCACAAACATAATCCCGATAATCCCGGCAATCCTGTCAAAGACGGCCCCGACAGGAAGGCCTCCGGGGCTTTTAACAGGATGCGCGGGACGCTGTCCTCTAGTGCAGTCCGCCGCAGTTAGTGCACAGAATAACGAGCCTGAGAACCTATGCGATTTCACGCAATTCTAATGCCGGAGGCATACAAGAAATTAGCCGGGTGGCGAGGCTTTGCGACCCCACCGGTGAAAGGCGTAATACAGGATGGCACGCCGGTTTGCGGGGACTTGTGGGGACCAAGGGGGAAGGGTGAAAATTAGGACGCCCTTTCAGGGCCTCGCCATCGGGGGGGGGCTAATCCCAGGGCGTTGCCCTGGGCTGGGGCTAGCGATGCCCCTTCGGGGCGAGGGGCTTACGGCCGGATTCCCACCCGCCAACGGCCCGTCTCGAAGGCCA
>JAYVTN010000208.1:0-2365 GCA_043788785.1 Spartobacteria bacterium
CCGGTAGACGTGGAGCATCTCTGGCTTCAGGAACGTGACGATATAGCAAGCCACCACCGGGAGCGATTCGGGCGCGGTGGGGAGGGGTTGGGGGTAGATTTGGGGGCGAATGTTCACTTCCTGACTCGAAAATAGGGTGGAAGGAGTTATCTTGGCGGCGGGATGTGGAGAGAAGTAGAAATTTCAAATGAATTGGGCTTACACGCGCGGCCAGCGGCCGAGTTCGTGCGCTGTGTGCTGAAGTTTACCTCTGAGGTGACCATCCAGAAGGGCGAGGACCGCTTCGAGGCTTCGAGCATTCTGGAGGTTCTCAGTGCCAATCTCGACTGCGGCTCCCGGATCCGGTTAGAGGCGATCGGTCCGGACGCCGAGCAGGCCTTGGAGGAACTCGAGGCACTTCTGGTCCAATTCCGAATCGAGGAGGAAAAGCAACGGTGCGATGGGGGAGAGGAAGGCGCCTGCAATTGAATGTTGAGAGTTCCAAGGGCGCTGCTCTAGGGTGATCGTTCCCAGGGGAGAGCTCCTCGGGATGCCCCATCTACCCACCGTGAACTTCCAACCTGCTGATTATCTAGAGGCTGGTCGTCGAGTGCTCCGTTTGGAGATCGACGAATTGACGCGCATGGAAAGCCGACTGGGAGCCAGCTTCAGCCAAGCCATCGTGCTGATGCTTGAATGCGTGAGCCGACGCGGGAAATTGGTGGTATGCGGGGTGGGGAAGTCTGGACATATCGGGGAGAAGATCGCTGCAACCCTCACCAGCACGGGATGCCCGGCTGTGGTGCTCAATTGTCTGAATGCGGTTCATGGAGATCTGGGGGTGGTCAGCGATGGAGATCTGATCCTGGCCCTGAGCTACAGTGGGGAGACCGACGAACTGGTCAATGTATTGCCGTCGCTGGCGCGTTTTGACGTGAAGGTTATTTCGATGACTGGCAATCCCAAGTCCTCGGTCGCCCTCAACAGCCATGTGCACATCGAGGTCCGCGTGGAACAGGAGGCGTGCCCGCTGCGTTTGGCACCCACTTCCAGTACCACCGTGATGCTCGCGGTCGGCGACGCCTTGGCCATGGTGCTTTTGGAAGCCCGCGGCTTCACCAAGGAAGACTTTGCCAAGTTCCATCCCGGCGGCCGTTTGGGCCGGACGCTGTTGCTCAAGGTCGACCAGATCATGAGGGGCATTGACCAGATCGCCTTGGTCTCCCCGGCGATGGTCGTGCGCGAGGTTCTCCAGAAAATGACCCAGCGCCGGGCGGGTGCCGCTGTCGCGGTTGAGGAAAACGGCTGTTTGGCAGGCATCTTCACCCACGGGGATTTTGCACGTTACTTCCAATCCAATCCCGGAATTGGCGAGATGGCAGTGAGCCAGTTCCTGACCCGCAAGCCGGTGACCGTGGAGAGCGGGCATCTGGCCGTCGAGGTGCTCAGCATTCTGGAAAAGCATCGTATAGACGATTTGGTGGTATTGGATGCCAGTGGGTGTCCGGTCGGCGTGGTTGATTCCCAGGACTTGGCACGGCACCGGTTGGTGTAAGGCTGAGGGGTGGTCCATGGCTGAGGGGTTTTCCTTTAGCGGGCTTTTTTCGATACCGGCCCCTGCGGGTCCCGGGAAGGTCAGTTAGAGTACCCGTCCCTTGGTGGGCGGCCCCGGACCCAGCGTCCGCCCGATCAGCACGCTAGTTTAGGAGACTGGCGCTCTGGGTGAGCTGACACGCTCGCCCGAGTTGCGGGTTGGCAGCCCGCTATGAATGTTCAATAATCCCGGCCCCTTCAGAACGACCTGAAGTTTTCTTAACATTTGATTTCTGAGTTCACACTATGGCCGCCGCTAACGATCTTCGCAAAGGAATGTGCATCCGCTACAATGGCAACGTGGCCATCGTGGCCGAAGTCATGCACCGGACCCCTGGTAATCTGCGGGCCTTTGTGCAAGCCATTATCCGTTACATAGGGACGGGCAAATCCGCAGACGTGCGGTTTGGGTCCACCGACAAGGTGGAGCAGGTCGAGGTAGCCCGTACGGCCTTGGAGTTCAGTTACAAGGATCCTCAAGGATACCATTTCATGGATCCGGATACCTACGAGTCGATCTCTTTGGACGAACGGCTACTGGCAGAGGCCAAAGATTATCTGGTGGAGAACCTTAAAGTGGAGGTTCTCTATGTCGAAGGCAAAGCGGCCCAAGTGGAGTTGCCCTCCTCAGTGACCCTCAAAGTCATTGAATCGGCGGAGGGGGTTCGCGGAGACAGTGCAAACAACGTGATGAAACCCGCCACCTTGGAGACTGGAAAAATCATCAACGTGCCGCTCTTCATCAAAGAAGGGGAGCTCATCAAAATAGACACCCGCACGGGTGGCTACATGG
>JAYVTN010000209.1:0-2317 GCA_043788785.1 Spartobacteria bacterium
ATTCTCGGTGAGGGCCACCTGCAAAATCTGTTCCGAAGGGCTCCCCAGCGCCAGTTGTGTGCTCACCGGAAGATTCGTTTGCGCACGCAGATGCTCGGCAGCTTGCTCCAACCGGCTCCAATCTTCCCGCATTTCCTCGGACTCCGCCAAGTTGAGTTGCTCGAAATTGCGTGCGACCCAGCCGTCGGCCACATGGAGGAGCAGGAGCTCACTTTCCATGATCGCAGCCAGTTGCGCCACATGCTCCAAAAGCCTCTCGTCGGAAGCCGTGTGATCAAGTGCGACAAGGATTTTTGAGTACATAAAACTTTAGAAGCCTGTGGCCTGCTGCCAGGATTCTGGCGCGAAGAAATCGAAGAGCAACTTCACGTTCAAAACCACAATCAGCCCTGCGGAAATCCAAGCAAGAACCTTTATCCAGCCGGGATTGGCGAATTGGCCCATCTTGGTCTTATCGCCTGTGAACAGGAGAAGCGGAATGACCGCAAATCCCAGCTGCATGCTGAGGACCACTTGGCTCCAGATCAGGAGGTCGGTTGTCCGCGCTTCCCCGTAAAAACCGATAATGATCACTGCCGGAACGATTGCGATGAGCCGGGTGATAAGACGGCGGATCCAGGGTGTGAGCCGGATATTGAGGAAGCCTTCCATGACAATCTGTCCGGCCAATGTCCCGGTGAGTGTCGAGTTCTGGCCGCTGGCCAGCAGCGCCAGGGCGAACAACGTGCTTGCGATTCCCACCCCAAGGGTCGGGCTCAGCAATTGATACGCGTCTTGGATTGCGGCCACGTCTTGATGCCCGTTCCAGTGGAATGCGGCTGCGGCAAGGATGAGAATGCCTCCATTGATAAAGAGCGCGAACATCAACGCGAACGTGGAATCGAACGTGGCAAACTTGATCGCCTCGGCTTTGCCTTCAATGGTGCGCTCGAAATTCCGGGTCTGCACAATCGAGGAATGCAGGTAGAGGTTGTGGGGCATCACCGTGGCCCCTAAAATCCCGATTGCGAGCACGAGCATTTCGCGGTTCCTCAAGATCTCCGTGGACGGGACAAAGCCCAAGGTGATGGCGGAGAGATCGGGTTTAGCGAATAGCAGTTCGGCAAGGAAGCAGCCGCCAATAGTCAGGATGACGGCAATGACGAGTGCTTCGACGTAGCGGAATCCTTTGTTTTGGAGGAAGAGGACGATCAGGACGTCCAAGCAGGTGATCACGCATCCCCAGACCAGAGGGATCCCGAAAAGGAGCTGAAGACCGATGGCTGAACCGACGACCTCCGCGAGGTCGCAGGCAGCGATTGCCGCTTCGCACAGAAACCAGAGGGCCCACACCACCGGAGCAGGATAATCGTCCCGGCATGCCTGCGCGAGGTCGCGCCCGGTGACGACCCCCAGCTTCACACAAAGATGTTGAAGCAGGATGGCCATGAGATTGGAGATGAGGACCACCGAGAGCAGCGTGTACCCGTATTTTGCCCCCCCGGCCAGGTCGGTAGCCCAATTGCCCGGGTCCATATACCCCACCGACACCAGGAAACCGGGGCCGGCAAAAGCGAGGATTTTCTTCCAGAACGAGGACCCGGGAGGGATGGGGATGGAACGGAAGACCTCTGGGAGGGAGTCGGCGCCCTTGCGGCGCCAGCCTGACTCGGGAGCGTTGACGGGAGGCGTGGGCATATAAACCAAAGAATGTTAGCCACGCCTACACTTTAGGCGAGGTTTGATTTTTTCACGTTTCCCAAACGCGCCACTTCGGGGCGCCGGGGATCATCGGATGGGCGCGCATGCCCCCCACGCTATAGGCCAGCACGGGGGCTTCCCGATTCAAACGCCCACTCTACCCACTCTACCCACTCTGCCCCAAGCCGTAGCAGTGGCAAGTTCACGTCGGAGCGTAGAAAGATACTAGTAGCCCCGCGGCGTGGCTTTGCGATCCCGTCAGGAAAGATGTAGACAAATGGTGGTAGCCCGAAAGTTGTGCGGGCGACGGGGCCCGGTCTGGAAGGCCAACGGCCTGATCTATCCCCAGCCCAGGGCAACGCCCCATAAGCGCTAACCCCCTGGAACTGAGATTAAGGCGCCCTTTCAGTGCTCCGCCGTCTGTGGGGCCGCATCCCAGGGCGTTGCCCTAGGCTGGGGCTAGCGATGCCCCTTCGGGGCGAGGGGCTTACGGCCGGATTCCCACCCGCCAACGGCCCGTCTCGAAGGCCAACGGCCGGATCTATCCCCAGCCCAGGGCAACGCCCTGGGTTGCCCATTCATGGACGGCGAAGCCCTGACAGGGCGTGCTAATCTCAGTTCCCGGGGGTTAGCGCTT
>JAYVTN010000210.1:0-11064 GCA_043788785.1 Spartobacteria bacterium
GGACCCGATGGACCCGATGGACCCGATGGACCCGATGGACCCGATGGACCCGATGGACCCGATGGACCCGATGGACCCGATGGACCCGATGGACTAGCCGCCCAAGAGCGACATCTCGGCCCGGGTTTGGGGGGCGTTGGCCTCGCCTCGCAGCTCGGAGTAGCGATCCTCCCGCAGACCCCATATCCCGGCAACCCTCGCAGCGATTCCTGCGTCGCTGGTGCCGTCGCGCAACGGGGTGCGCAGGTCGTGCCCTTTGCTCGCAAACAGACACGTGAAAAGCTGGCCATCGACCGTCAGCCGGGCCCGGGTGCACTCCCGGCAAAAGGGCTGGGTCACCGAACTAATAACCCCGATTTCTGCGCCGGTATCTGTACGGCGCCAACGGCGCGCGACTTCTCCCGGGTAATTGGGATCCAACGGCTCCAGCGGGATGGTTCGGGCGATGCGCTCGAGAATGCCTGCCGAGGGGATGACGTCCGTCATGTTCCAGCCATTGGTGGTGCCCACGTCCATGTACTCGATGAAACGGACGATGGTATCGGGGCTGCTGAAACGTTCCAGGACTGCCGGGATCTGGTCATCGTTGAGCCCGCGCCGAACCACCATGTTGAGTTTCAGCGGAGCAAACCCAGCCTCCAGCGCGGCTTGGATGCCTGCCAGGACGTCCTCCACGGTATGGGCCGTATCATTGATCCTGGCGAACACCGCGGGGTCCAGTGCGTCGAGGCTCACCGTCAGGCGCCGCAACCCTGCCTCACGCAGCGCCCGCGCACGGGGAGCCAAGAGCGCTCCATTGGTGGTCATGGCCAGGTCCAAACCGCTTTCTGCGAGCATTGCCACCAGTTGCTCGCTTTGGCGGCGCATCAGCGGTTCGCCGCCCGTTAGCCGGATCTTTTCGACTCCAAGGGATTGAAAGATGCGGGCGATACGGGCGAGTTCTTCGAAGCTCAGGAGGGAGGCTTTGGGAAGGAACTGGTAACCCGGGCCGAACACCTCGCGCGGCATGCAATAGGTGCAGCGGAAGTTGCACCGGTCGGTGATCGACAGGCGCAGGTCCTTGAGTGGGCGTCCCAAACGGTCCCGGAGCGAGTTGGGCACGGTGATAGGAATCAATGAGCCTGGGACACGCCGGCTCAGGCCCCGGGAGTTACCCCCAATACGATGTCGAAGCGCGCGGCGAGTTCGCCGGCTCGGGCATTTGGGATCGGGGCGAAGTCCACCATCACGGATTCGCGCGCTTTGGGATCGCGGATACCCCGGAGGACACTGTCCTTTTCATTGGCCGGATGGCCTTTGATGTAGCATTGGGTGGTCAACAATGCCTTCCCCTTGGCTTTGATCTTGTAGTGGATATGGGGACAGCGGCCCGGATAAGACACGGGTTTGATCGTGCGGAAGAGGTACTCGCCGTTGGAGCCTGTCATGAACCGGCCGAAGCCTTGGAAGTTAGGGTCCCGGGTTTTAGCGTTGCTGGAGCCGGAATGGAGGTAAACGCCTTGGTTGTCGCACTGCCAGATCTCGACCAGGGCGCCCCGGAGCGGTTGTCCAGAGGCATCCCAAATGCGCCCACTGACATAGGTGACTTCGCCCGCCGCCGGGGTGAGATTCTCGTTGAGAATGAGCAGGTCGTTGTCGGTATCCAATGGGAGGTGGTCGGGATAAAATGGCCCTTCGGCCTGCTTTGGAGTTCGCAGGAGTTCCTCGGCAAAAGCCCCGGGAACGGCAAACAGGCCCAATGCCAATCCGCAGCCCGAGAGAAATCGGCGCCGATGGATAGAAACGCGGGAGGTACTCATGAGTAACCTCACGATAGGCTAAATCTCGCGAGCCTAGGAGAGCAATTCCGCGGAAATCGTGATTTTGGGCGTGCCGTGGGGTCGTCCGTGGCATGGGCTTGCAGCCCATGGACCAAAGTGGCTGGCACAAGTGTCAGGCACTCTGGCCGCACCAGCGCGCCGAAGGTGCAACAAGCCATCAGCCCCGGGCAACGCCCGGGGAACCGATTTCGCAAACAATTTTCAGCCCTGCAAGGGCGTTACGGCGCGGTTCCTGGTATAGGATTCTTATCATCGGCTCTGAACGCTCACCCGAACTGCGCGTTCTGCCCTTTCAGCGAAACCGGTTTGGCCATTTCCCTCCCCGGGCGTTGCCCGGGGCTGATGGCTTGATGCACCTTCGGCGCGCTTTATAAGGCCAGGGCGCGCTGGTCTGGCCAGAGTGTCTGCCACCTTATCAGGGGGGATGGGGCCCGTTGCGTCGGCGAGCGGGGGTTGTTGGCGGGGCACTATGGCGGGACCCGGATCAGGTGCGCGGCACACTCCCCGTGAACTGCTGGAGCCTGCGGGGCCCCGTCCCCAGGGCAAAGGGACGCCGGTCAGCGGAGCCGCACGCCGGGACTCGCCGATGGCACCACGGCCGGCCTATGCCGTTGGCCCTTAGCCATGGGACTGGAAAACCATACCTCCTCGAACGGGCGTCCCCGCAGGCACCCCGGCGGGGGCGTGGCAAGCGGAAAGGCCCGCCGTAAGGCGGGCCTTCCTGAAGATTCATCCAATGGGCAGGTCAGGGCAGGTCAGGGCAGGTCAGGGCAGGTCAGTGACGACCCAACCCCTCAATCCTCGCCTTCCACGTCCTCGACGTACTCTTCGTCGGGCGGGGCAAAGCGCCGCTTGCGTTTAGCCGCAGGGAGCGGTGCCAACGTCATCGTGATGTTCCGGCCCATCAACTTGGGTTCGGTTTCCACGTTGGCCATCGTCAGAAGATCGGTCTTGATGCGGCCCATCAACGCCATGCCCAGTTCCTGGTGGGCCATTTCCCGGCCGCGGAACTGCAACTGGACACGCACCTTATTGCCCTTATCCAGGAACTCCTCACCATGGCGCAGCTTGGTCTCGTAGTCTTGGGCCCCGATATTGACGCGGAACTTGATCTCCTTGAGCCGGCTCCCGGAGTTCTTCTTTTCCTTGTCGTGCTTGGAGGTCTCGTACTTGAACTTGCCGTAATCGACAATTCGACACACGGGAGGCTGGGCCGTGGGCGCCACCTCCACCAGGTCGAGGCCGAGGCCTTGCGCATGCCGGATGGCATCCGACAGTTTCATGACACCGAGCTGTTCACCGGTGGATGCCACGATCACACGCACCTCGCGGGCGCGGATTCGTCCATTGACTCGAATTTGTTGAAGTTGGATAGCTGCGTTCTGGTGGGGCGGGGGGTCTCGGAGCTAGGCCCGCCCATTGTCAATTATTCTCGTCGCGTTTCACAGGCCCGACACTCTCGGGCTCCGCGGCTCTCTGATCTGCCACCCACCGTTGCGACTTCATGTGGGCGACCACCTGCATTTTACCACAGGCAGCTTGCCATTTAGGAGAGAATTTCTTGGGCCGCAAGGGAATATTCACCCCGGCTCGAAGCTCGGGGGTTCCAAGAGATGGCCGGAGTCCCACTTTAATCGTGCTCCGCAGAGCACTCCGTGGCTATTTGTTTGCCATGGACGACCATGCACGGACTTTCCTTTTTGATTTACTCAACACCCCCAGCCCGACCGGGTTCGAGATCGCGGGCCAACGCAAATGGGCAGCCTACACGGCCCAGTTTGCCGACTGTGTCGACAACGACGCCTATGGAACGGCATGGGCTACATTGGAAGGCACCGCCCCGAAGCCCAAACGCATTATGCTGGAGGCCCACGCCGATGAGATCGGGTACATCGTCAAACACATCACTCCCGAAGGGTTCCTGCGCATTGACCGCATTGGGGGCTCCGATACTGCGACCGCCCGGGGCCGCCGCCTGGAGATCCTCGGAGACCGGGGCTCAGTCCCTGGCCTGATTGGGAACACCGCCATCCACCTGCGCAAGGATGCCAAGGATGAAAAGGCCCCCTTGATCCACGACTTGTATGTCGATATCGGCGCCTCAAGCGCCATCGAGGTCCGCGAAACCGGGATCCGGGTCGGCCATCCCGCGGTTTACAGCGATCAAGCCCAAGCCTTCGGCAAAAACCGGGTGGTCAGCCGTGCCTTGGACAACCGGATCGGCGGCTTCATCCTTTCCCAAGTATTAGCCACCCTAAAACCCAAACGCCACCAACTGGCGTCCACGGTCATAGCCGTCAACGCGGTTCAGGAGGAGATCGGGGGAAACGGCGCCAAAATGGCCGCCCATCGCCTCCAGCCTGATATCTGCATAGTCCTGGACGTGACCCATGCCACGGACACCCCCGGGATCGAGCATGAGAAGCATGGGGAAGTGATCTTGGGCGGGGGACCCAGCGTCACCCATGGCACCTGTAACCACCCCATGGTGGTCAAACGCTTGATACAGGCGGCCACCAGCTTGGGGATCCCCCTCCAGCACGAAAGCTCCTCCCGCTATAGCGGCACCGATACGGATGTCATCTTCACCGTGCGCGAAGGCATTCCCAGTGCGCTCGTGTCGTTGCCTCTGCGCTACATGCATTCGGTGGTGGAAACCGCCGACCTCACCGACGTGGACCGGATCATCGCGCTACTGACCGCTTTTGTGGAATCCGTGACGGCCGAGGACAATTTTTCGCTCCAGCTTTAAGAGCTGCCCCCGGGCCCGGAAAGGGACGCTAAAGGGACCAAAGGGCAAAGGGACCAAAAGGACCTAAACGACGAAAGGGACCTAAAAGCCCCAAGGAGGCTCCCCCGCGTATTCCTTTTGGTCCTTTTGGTCCCTTTGGTCCCTTTGGTCCCTTTGGTCCCTGTGTGGCCCGGTGGCCCGGTGGCCCTCAGCCCCGCTTGGGCTTGCTCGCGGGCGTACAGCAGCCGCCCCCACAGGCTTTGCCCAAGCGTCTACCACGTGCCCATCGCACCAGAAAAAAGCCGACCGCGGCCGCAATGGCCGCTATCACAAGCGCTTGGTCGAGAATCGGGTTCATTGGAATCCCAGGAGACGTCCTCCCTGAAAGACAATAAGCGCACCTAAATACGCCAGCAAGGTCATGTACGCGATCTGGAAGAGCGGCCAGCGCCACCCGTTGGTTTCGCGCCAAACCACTGCCACCGTACTGATGCATTGCATCGCCAGGACGTAAAACACCATCAACCCGACGCACACCAACGGCGTGAATACCGCGCTACCGTCCGGATTCCGCTCAGCAAGCATCGTGTCCCGCAATGGCTGGATATTCTCGTCCTCCGATTTCTCGATCCCATAGACGATGCCCATAGTTCCCACGAACACTTCGCGGGCTGCGAAAGAGCCGATTAGGCCGATCCCGATCTTCCAATCAAAACCCAAAGGCTTGATCAAGGGCGCCAGGCCGTGCCCCATCCGGCCTGCAAGACTCTGGGAAATCGCCTCCGCATTGGTGGCCTGGGGATTGGCAGGTTTGGGATAGGTCGCCAACGCCCACAAGATCACCGAGAGAGCCAGAATGACCGTCCCGGCCCGGCGCAGGAAGAGCAGTGAGCGTTCCCACATCCGCAGGGCGATCCCGCGCGGGGACGGCCAGCGGTAGGGCGGCATCTCCAGCAGAAGCATGGGCGTCTCGCTCTTGAGCAATGTCTTTTTGAAAAGCCACGCCATCAGGAAGGCCGCGATGACCCCTAGCAGATACATGCTGAGCATGATCCCCGCCTTGGTCCAAATCCTGGAAACCGGCAACATCACAGCAATCATCAACGCGTACACGGGCAACCGGGCCGAACAACTCATCAGCGGGGCCACCAGCATCGTCACCAACCGGTCTTTCCGGCTTTCGATGGTGCGTGTGGCCATGATGCCCGGGATCGCGCACGCAAACGAACTCAGCAGCGGGATGAAGGACTTGCCGTGCAGACCTACCTTGCTCATCAAACGATCCATGATGAAGGCCGCTCGCGCCATGTAGCCGCTGTCTTCGAGCAGGCCTAAAAAGAAGTAAAGGATCAGGATCTGTGGAAGGAAAATGACCACCCCGCCAACCCCGGCAACGACCCCATCGGTAAGCAGGCTGCGCAAGTCCCCGTCGGGCAGTTGAGCGTGCACCCAGTTCCCGAGTGCCTTGAAGCCGTTGTCGATCGCGTCCATGGGCGCTTGGGCCACCCAAAATATGCAGGCAAACATCAGCGCCATGGCCCCGAGAAACACCAGCCAGCCCCAAATCCGGTGCGTCAACACCATGTCAATGCGGTCGGACACCGACAACCCTGTGTCGCCCGGCTTGGTGACCGCTGCATGGCAAATCCCTTGGATCCAAGTGTAGCGGGCATCCACCAACGTCGAGGTCGGATCGAGTTCCGCCTCCCGGATCTGCTTCTGGGCGGCTCGCACCGCATCTATGACCTTCGAGTCGTGCCCTGCCAGTTCGTCCAAGGCGCGGTCGTGCAGGCTCAGTAGCAGCAGCGCTTCAGGGTAAGCCACATCACGCGGGACCGGCAATAGCTTCGCCAAGACCTGCGCCTGCTCCTCGACCAAAGGCTCCATCGGCGCGCGGGCTTGGGGCCGAGGCAACGGGCTTTGGGAAACGGCCTGCTTGAGTTCCACCAAGCCCACCCCCTTGGTGGCAACCATTGCGATGACCGGCACTCCGAGCCGCTCCCTCAAAACCCTTAGATCGATGAAAACCCCGTTTTGCTCGGCCTGATCGACCATGTTCAGGGCGACAATGACGGGCAGCTCCAGTTCGAGCATCTGAGCCACCATATAGAGGTTTCGCTCGATATTGGAGGCGTCGATGACCGCAATGATCACATCCGGCCGGGCAATGCCTTCCAAGCGGCCCAACAACACGTCGCGGGCTACCGCTTCATCGGGCGAGCGGATCTGCAGGCTGTAGCTGCCCGGCAAATCCAACAGGTTCATCAACTCCCCGTGACTCCCGTAAAAGGTCCCCTCCTTGCGCTCCACGGTGACCCCAGGATAATTCCCCACCTTCTGGCGCAAGCCCGTCAGGGCATTGAAGATCGTGCTCTTGCCGCAATTGGGGTTTCCGGCAATCGCAACGCGCCGTACAGCCTGGGATGGCGGGGCTACTACTGAAGCGCCCATGACTTACAAAAGTTGCACCCGGATCCCGGCCGCTTCGCGCTTGCGCAACGACAGATGATATCCGCGTACCTTGATCTCCATTGGATCCCCCATCGGGGCGAAGCGCACCAGCTCAAATTCAGTTCCCACCGTGAGACCCATTTCCAGCAACCGATGCCGCTGTTCGGGATCCAGGTCAAACCCTGTTAGCCGCCCCTTTTGGCCAGCCACCATCTCGCCCAGACTAGCCGGAACCGGCGCGGTCATGCCGCAACCCGCTCCACACGCACCAACGCGCCCAACTCGCGGCCGATAGCCACGCGCATGCCCCGGAGCATACAAATCATCGCACACCCGTCTGTGACTTTTCGCACCTCAGCCGACTCGCAGAAGCCCAATTCGCGCAACCGAACCCCTTCCGGACAGTCCGGGCAGAGAGAAACCACACGCAAGCGCTCTCCGCAATGGGCTCGGGAAAGCGTCAGACACTCTTCGCGGCAAGGTGAGGCGTGCATGGGTTGGCCTTCAGAATAGGCCTAGTTGAGACTCGGTCGCAAGAGTTTTTGAGACAGATTCGCAACAGAAGAAGCCCAGAAGCCAAGGATGAAGTATGAAGTATGAAGGTTGAAGGGGCGCCGACGTCCGCCCCCCCCACCCCTTCAACCTTCATCCTTCATCTCTTCTGGGCGTCGGCCGCCTGCACCGCTTGGTCGAACGCGCGCCACGCCAAGACCGCGCATTTGACCCGCTGCGGGAATTTCCGCACGCCCTCGAGCAGCCTCAGGTCTCCCAATGCCTTTGGGGGTTCGGTAGTGCCCACGGTCACTAAATGGTGAAATGCTTCCGAAAGGGCCACCGCGTCCGCCCGTGGCTTGCCTTTGATTTTGAGAGTCATCATCGAGGCCGACGCCTGGCTGATCGCGCATCCTTGGCCAGTAAACTTCACGTCCTCCACACTTCCGTCGGTCCCGAATTTCACGTGCAAATGGATTTCGTCCCCGCACGAGGGATTATCCCCGTGCACATGGACGGCGCCCTCGGAGATTTCGCCGAAATTGCGTGGCCGTTTGGAATGATCCAAGAGGACCTGCTGATAGAGTTCTTCGAGTTCAGAGTTCATGGGCAACGATAAGCTGGGCTTTTTGAGGAATAGCGTATTGGGCAAGGGCGCGGAAGAGACTTGGCCGTCCCGTTAGGGCGTGTGAGGCAGAACTCTCAGGCAAAGAACCTTTTGACCTCCCCGAGCACCTCGATCATCCGATCGACCTCGGCCATGGTGTTATAGAAATAGAAACTGGCCCGGGTGGTTCCTGGCAGCCGGAACTTCCTCATCAGTGGCTGGTTACAATGATGGCCGCCGCGCAGGGCCAAGCCATAACGATCAGCAAAAGTGGTCACATCGTGAGGATGGGCCGCCTCCATGGTGAAACTAACCAGCCCGCCCCGGTAATCCGCAGTGCCGAACAAGGTCACGCCCCCGAGATCCAGGAGCCGATCCATCGCATAACGTACCAACTGGGCGTCATGGGCAAAAATGGACTCCCGGCCGACCGCCTCTATATAATCGACCGCAGCCCCGAGCCCGACTGCCCCGGCAATGTTGGGGGTGCCGGCTTCAAACCGGTGGGGAGCGCTCTTGAAGGTGGCCCGCTCGTAGCTGACCGAGGCGATCATCTCCCCGCCTCCATGCCACGGCGGCATTGCCTCGAGCAGTTCTCGGCGTCCATATAAAGCGCCAATCCCAGTGGGCCCGCACATCTTATGCCCGGAGAAGACGAGGAAATCGCAGCCGATCTGCTGCACGTCCACCGGCAGATGACCGGCGCTTTGGGCCGCGTCTACCAAAGTCACCACCCCCGCTTTGCGCGCTGCCGCACAGAGTTCGGCCGCCGGATTGATGGTCCCCAGCGAGTTGGAGATGTGGGTAAAGGCGAACAGTTTCACCTCCGGGGTTAGCATGGTCTCCAACTGCTCCAAGGCCAAGCTGCCGTCCGGATTGACCGGGAGAAAGCGCAGACGCAAACCCATCCGCTCGGCCAGCATCTGCCAAGGAACCAGATTGCTGTGGTGTTCCATCTCGGTCAGGAGAATCACGTCGTTCTCCTTGAGGAACCGGACGCCCCAGCTGTTGGCCACCAGATTGATCCCTTCGGTAGTTCCGCGGGTAAAAACGATCTCATCTGCCGAACCGGCGTTCAGATACCGGGCAATCTTCTGGCGGGCGCCCTCGTAGGCTTCCGTGGCGCGGGAGCTGAGCTCGTGCAAACCCCGGTGCACATTGGCATTATCCTTGGCATAATACTGCTGGAGCGCGTCCAAGACCTTGCGTGGCTTCTGGGAACTCGCCGCGCTATCCAAGTACACGAGGGGATACCCGCGCACGTTTTGATCCAGGATCGGAAACTCCTCCCGGAGCGCCACCCAGTCCACCCCCGCTATTTCTGCAGTACTCATCGAAGGTTACTCTCATCAATGAGCGCCCGGGCCGCCAGTGGATTCCTAGGGCTCGCTGGAAATACCTCGGGGCAGCATGGGGCTTATCGCGCGCCCTTGGGCGACGTGCACACTCCGTGGCCAGTTGCCCACACCACCCGTGGCACCGGCCTGTCCCCAAGAACCCACTACACGCCCAGCACCGCTCGAGCGCTTGCGGGCTAGTCCAGGCCGAATCCCTGCCCCGCCTGTCCGTCCCTTTGGTCCCTTTCTCTCCGCATCGGACAAACACCGATGCCGGGTTCGGAACCTTGGCTGTACAGGAAACTACCTACAGACACGTAGGATAGGGGGAGTATGAAAACGGCCGCCCGGCACTATCCCCAGCACTTCCTTTGCGTGTTGATGCTATTTTTGAGCGCTTGTTCCGCGTTTTCTGACGTCTTTACCATAACCACCGCTCGCCTAACTGGTGCCGATGCCGGCGTCCAAGGCTCCAACCCCACCCTCAATTTCGGCTCCGCAATGATCTTGGATGTCGAAAACCCCAGTGGCCAAGATGCCCCGCATAACTGGAAAGCTTACTTACGCTTCGATGTAAGCAATACGGGCTACGATATCGCGAACGCAACGGCAGCCACCCTGTCCTTTTCCACCAACGCTGCGGTCACCGCGGCCACCTACAATTTCTACGGCTTGCCCAACGGATTGCCTGCCGATCATGCCACCTTGGGGTGGACCGAATTCGGGATTACTTACAACAATGCACCCGGCAATGCACTCAGTACGACCGACACCACTTTCATCACGGCCAGTCCAGGGGATGAGAATGGAAACTACCTCACCTCGCTTGGCTCGCTCGTTGCACAGAACGCCACGATTGGTGGGATTCAGAGCGTGTCCTTGGCATCAATACTGAGTTTCCTCAAGGCCGACACCAACGGGGTCGTCACCATTGTGTTGGGCCGCTCGGATAAAGGCCCTGACGTGCTCATCACCAGCAAGGAGAGTACTAGCGGCTATCTCATCCCGACCCTGACCATCACCGCGCCTCGGCTCGCGCCGGTCATCACCAGCACGCTGAGCGCCTCGGGATCGACCACCACAGCATTCAGCTACGGGATCCTCGCCTCAAACACTCCCGCCTCTTACAGCGCCACGGGGCTTCCCTCGGGTTTGAGCGTGAACACCTCGACAGGCGCTATTTCGGGAACGCCCATTGTGGCGGGCACCTTCTCGGTCACGATCGGGGCGACCAACAGCGGCGGCACGGGCACCGCCACACTGGTCATGACCATCCTGCCACCGGCCCCGGTGATCACCAGCACCTTGACCGCTTCCGGGGTGACCGGGACCGCGTCAAGTTATCAGATCACGGCCAGTAATTCTCCAACCTCCTACAGCGCAGCGGCCCTGCCTGCTGGGCTCAGCGTGAACACTTCCACGGGCGTCATTTCGGGAACCCCTACAACAGCAGGGACCACGTCGGTCACCATCTCCGCTACCAACGCCGGGGGGACTGGGAGCGCCACTTTGGTGATCACCATCGTCCCGCCAGCGCCGGTGATCACCAGTGCATTGACGGCCTCGGGCACAACCGGCACAGCTTTCAGCTACCAGATCACCGCCAGCAATTCGCCCACTTCCTTC
>JAYVTN010000211.1:0-14018 GCA_043788785.1 Spartobacteria bacterium
GCCCGTCGAGAGCCCCCGGAAGGCGGTGCCATAGAAGTTCGCCCATTTGACATGGGTGCCGATCACTTCCAAGGCCGAGCGGGCCGCGTCCGCGACTGCGGCGGCTTCGGGACGCGAGGCCAAAGCCGGGCCGCTATTGTCGGCGAGCAATGTCTTCAGGGCGTCCTGGCTGGGGATGGAGCCAATGTCGGAGAGCTGCTTTGCCGCAGCGATCTGGATTTTAGAATCCGCGCTCTTGAGTTCGATCAGCGCTAGCGCTTCACGGATTGCACGTGCCACCTTCGGATCGGTTTCCTTCTGCTGGCGGACCCGCAAGGCATCTGCCTGGGCAGGATCTTGGTTGAGGCCAGTCTGGGCAATCACCTTGAGCCGTTCAAGCGGGTTGGGATCGGCCAAGGCGAACACGTCGAGCACGCCTTTCATGGCCATCCGCAAGGCCGAGTCCGTTTCGGCCGCGCTTAAATCCGAAGCCAGGAGATGGAGCGGCCTGCCGTCGGCATCTTTGAGAGGTTCGGAGGTTTGGAGAAGCAAAGCTTCCTGTTTACCCTCACTGTCTTTGTCCGCGGATAGGGTCACAGCGATCCGCTGGCCTGCGGTGAAGCCAGGCAGTCCAGCGGGCGTTTCGAAAATGAAGAGGCCGCCTTCTTTCCAAGCTAAGAGGAGCTCGCGTACGAGCGGATCCGTGGTGTTTGCCAACGATTTGATTAACGCCACCTGCTCGCCGGAGTCTTCACTTAGGATGGCCTTGGCGATTGTGGGCCGGGGCGCCGCGTCCTCCGCGTGGGCGCCCGGTGCCCATGCCCACAGCCCAAGGCAGATAAGCTGCACAATGCCCAAGCGCACGCATCGGGATAAAACGGCGGGATTGCACGGAAAAAGCATAACTGAAAAAGACGGAAGGGGCGGGGGAACCCCCGCCCCTTCGTCCACCGAAACAGAGATTGACTTACTTGGCTTTGAAGGTGCCCTTCAGGAAGGGCTCGCCCGCGACGTTAACGTAGCTCTTGAGGATCTTAAACTGGCCATCCGCTTTGGTTTCGCCGATGTACACGTTCTTGGCCATGTGATGATTCTTCTGGCTGGTCACAGTGCCGCCGGGGCCGTCAAAGCTCAGACCGGATTCCAGAGCAGCGACGACTTTTTCCACGTCGAAGCTACCAGCTTTCTCAACGGCTTTCTTCCAGAGGTAGACGCCGTCATAGCTGAGCACCATTGGCGAACAGGTGACGCGACCATCCTTAACGATTCCAGCGGTGCCAGTGGCCTTGAGCCAAGCTTGGAAGTCGGTGGTGAACTTCTTGTTCGCCGGGGTCCTGAGGGACTGGAAGTAAGTCCAGCATCCCAATTGGCCGACCAACTGTTTGGCAGGCAACCCGCGGAACTCGTCTTCAGAGATGGAGAAGCTGACCACGGGGCAAGTCTCGGCCGTCAGGCCCGCAGCCGCATACTCCTTGAAGAAGGGCACGTTGGTATCGCCGTTAAGCGTGTTGATCACGCAGGCTTTCCCGCCGGCTGCGAACTGCTTGATCTCGGAAACGATCTGCTGGTAGTCGATGTGGCCGAAGGGCGTGTACTTGCCCGCGGAGATGACTGAGCCGCTCGCGTCTTTTTTGAAGCCGCCGCCGATGTTTTCCAGCGGCACACCCTTGCTCAAGAGATACTCGAGGAGAATGAGGTTGGTCGTCTGCGGATAAACGTAGTCACTCCCGATGAGGTAGAATTTTTTCATCCCCTGAGCCAACATGTAATCGACCGCAGGCGTGGCCTGCTGGTTAACGGCTTCTGCGGTGTAGAAGATGTTTTTGGACATCTCTTCGCCTTCGTATTGAACGGGGTAGAAAAGCAGGCCCTTTTTCTCTTCAAAAACAGGGAGAACCGATTTCCGGCTCACGCTGGTCCAGCACCCGAAGGTAACGGCCACCTTGTCTTGATCCAGAAGCTGCTTGGCTTTTTCAGCAAACAGCGGCCAGTTGGAGGCTCCGTCGACAACAACCGGTTCAATCTTCTTGCCGAGGACGCCTCCGGACCGGTTGATCTCGTCGAAGGTGAACAAAAGCACATCCCTAAGCGAGGTCTCGGAGATGGCCATCGTGCCGCTCAAGGAATGAAGCACACCGACTTTGACGGTGTCTTCAGCTGCCCGCACGGAGATGGAGGTTGACAGGATGGCGGCCCCCGCAAAGAGAGTTGTGCCAAGGAATTTACGCAGTTTCATAGATGTTTTTGTGTGGTTATTTTAGGAGCTGCCAGGAGAAAGAAGGCCAGTACGCAGCGAAAAAGAGGGGGGCGCTGCGCCCCGGACGGGAACCGGATATGTCCGCCCTAAGCGGACCGATAGACTGAGGAACGAAGAGCTTACGGGGTCACGCCGGACCCATGCAAACTCCGCCGGACCGAGTGGTCCGGCGGAGAGCAGAAGAACCGAGCAGACTTAGAAGGCGACAGTCAAACCGGTCTGGAACACATGCTGGGACTGATGGCCGGTAGCCGTCGCGTCAGCCACGCTGTTGCCGAGGTAATAGTAGGTGTACCCTGCGTTGGCCGTCCAAGTGCCGTAGCACGATGGGATAAAGGTCAACGGTGCAGTTGCGGTCACCCCGCCGGAAACATAACCGAAGTTGTCCCCGGCATAGAATTTCTTGTCCCCAAACCCGGCGGTGACTGGCAACGTGAAGGTCAGAGCCTTGCAGGGGCTGTAGCTGGGAGCGATCCCGGCTTCGAAGTAGAAGCCGTTGTCCTGCAAGCCAGCGGCGCCATCGAGCTCAGCCAACGCAACGACGTGCGGGTGAAGCGCGAATGCGCCCAACAAATCCGTGTCGTCATAAGCGAGGTTGAAATTCAGCATACGGGCCGTCGTGAAGGCGTCCGCAGGGCTGATGAACTCGAAGTAGGAAAGCGTCCCGGTGAAGTTCTTGGCGAAAGTGACTGCCACGCCAGCGGTGTAGTCAAACTCGTACCAGTGGCCGCTGGTGCTGCCACTGCCTTGGACGTGGGAATGGATGCTGTTCCAGACGCCGAGGTTTAAGGAAACCTTGTTGATGAAGCCGTCCCCCTGGTAAAGCCGGAAGTAAAGGTCGGCAAAGGGTTGGGCGATTGCGCCTTGATTCTCGAGCACCAAGCCCCGGGAGATATACTCCGAGACGAAGTTAATACCGAGATCACCGGTGATGCAGGTTTCTTTGACCTGCTCGAGGATGGGCTTGGCTTCTTTACCTTCGATAACTGTGCCTGCCCAGCTGACGGTAGGAAGGACTAAGCCCGCTGCAATCGCGCAAGCCTTGGCAATGGTGTAATGGTTCATGGGATACATGTGGTTGGTTGGTCTTGGGTTAACTTGATGCCGGGGTTCGGCGCTTGGGCTCATTAGCAAACGCCGTGCCAACCCTGGAAACTTGTCCCGTCCCGGCGGCTCCACCGCCCAGCAACCTGCGGTTGCGCTGCTCAAAGATGCTCTTTCGCCCGCAACCCCCCGAGCGCCGCAGGCCCCCTATGTGCAGTTCCTTATGCATGGTGTCCAAAATTGCCCACCTCCCGAGAGCAGGGCCTGCGCCCCCGGCGGGGGCCGGTGGGTCGGGCTTGGGGGCGGGGTTTGTTGCAGTGGGCAGCAGGCTGGGTGCTTTTGGCCATCCGTCCATCCCGCCCATACGGTCCCGAGCCTCCAGAGCGGCCCATCGGGCTCAGGGTCTGGGCGCAGCCGGCTTCCAATAAGCCGGCAAGTTCGCCTTGGTCTCGCGCAGGATCTCAAGGATCGCCTGTCGGTCAGATGCCGAGAGCGTGGCAAACTGCGGGTCCGTATCCTGCCCGGCCAGGATGTCGTAGAGCCGCTGGAGGAGATGCTCGCGCATGATCCCCGGGAGCTCTTCGAACGCTTCCGAGTAGATCAGGAACGAGCACGGATGCCGGAACATCCGGGTATGCAAATCGAAATCACGCAAGGAGCGGCCCTTGGAGTCCCGTAATGCGGGGGCCGTGAAATCTGCAATGAATTCTGGATCGCCGCTGACCGGCGCGCTGAGCGGCGCCTCCTCAATAAAGAGCAGGAAACGGAGGAAAGCGTTCACCTGGTTTTTCAAGTAGCGGATATGCCCGTAAGTGTCGGTCATGATCCGGGTCTCGTAATTCAGCCGTGTGATGTAATTGTGCATGTGCGCCTGGTGCTCGAGAACCATGAGCGCGACGATGTCACTGCGGGGCGTGGGATACTTGCTGGTATCAAGGATCCTGGTGAGATCGGCCAAATTTCCGAGATAGCCCGGTTCGCTTGAATGTCGATCAAAGGCGGCCTCTCCTACCAGATTGCCGAGATGCGCCTGATCGCCGTGGGTGCCGGTCACATACCAGCCGCCCCAGCGCTCAGCTAGCGGCGTGCAATGGGTGAGCTCACTGGAATCGGTCCCGGCGACGATTTCACCGGCGCCATCGGTGTGCAGCGACCGCATGAAGTGCCCCGGCACGCCCATGGTCCTGGCCGACACATGGCATTGCAGACAGTCCTGATTGCGCACAATCTTTGGCCTGTCCTGCGGGGATTGGTCGACCGAATAGAAGATGCCTCCTAGCTTTGGCTCGACCGTGGAGATCTCCATCATCGGGGCGTTTGGAATGTAGCCGATATAGACGTCCTCATTATAAAAGAGCGCCCGGGGGTTGCGTGGGCTGATGGCGCGGCGTTGCAGGGAGGTCTGGGAAAAGACCAGCATCTGCGAGGATTTCGGCACGTTCAAGGCATCCAGGAGCGCAGGCAGCCAACCGAATTTCTCGTCCCACTTGAGCTTGAGCTCGCCGCTATCAATCCCGGCTTGGAGCTTCGCAACCCGATCCTTGGGCGTTTGGGCCGTATAACCAATGAGCGGCCCGTCGTAGGGCATTTCGTGGCCGGAACCCTGGAAGTCCTCAGCCGCGAGAGGGAGGGCGACACTCACAAACGCAAGCGCGAGCAGAAATCCTGTGTGTGGCATGGAGGATGGGTCAATGGCCTATCCCGGTGAGGCTGGAAACCGGGCCGGGAAAGGGGGGAGGGTTTAGGTTGTACAAACATGAAGGGGTATCTAGCGTACCTATTCCAGCCAAATCTCATTTCCACCCTGATCCGCTCTCTCCCGCCCCGTGGGCCACTGCCCAGAATCCCGCCATGCAACTCACCAGCCACTCCGATTACGCCCTCCGGCTCCTGATCTATCTAATGAGCGAGGGTTCCCGGAAGGTAACCACCCGCCAAGTGGCCGCCGATTACGGGATATCCCTCCATCATCTGACCAAGGTGGCAAAGTCCCTGACCCGGGCTGGATGGCTGGTGACAGCCAGAGGCGGCGGCGGCGGCCTCCAGCTTGCCGGCCACACTGCGGACACCCGGCTCGGAGAGATCGTGCGCTACACCGAGTCCACCTTTGCTCTGGCGGAATGCTTTGACCGGGCCACCAACACCTGTCCGATCACGACCGTTTGTCAGCTCAAACCCGTCCTCTATCGGGCCCAGCAAGCGTTTTTGAATGTCCTCGATTCGGTGACCGTCCGCGAAATGGCCGGCAACCCCGAGGAACTACGCGCCATTTTCGCAGCTCCACGGATCAGCCACGTCATTCACGGCCCTCAGGGCATAGCTCCCAGTTGAAGGCGACCAGCACCCTATCCCCTTGAGAATCGCTCCATGGCCTCCCAACGCCCATCTTTCCTGCGCCTCTGCCCCGCAGAACCTTTCCGCGTCTTCTTCCCGCTCGCCACATTGCTTGGCATTTCCGGGGTGTCCCTCTGGCCCCTCTTTTTTTCGGGGCTTCACAAATTCTACCCGGGCCAGATGCACGCGCGTTTGATGATTGAAGGATTTCTCGCGGGATTCATCCTCGGATTCCTCGGGACCGCCCTGCCCCGGTTGCTTTCGGCACCGGCTCTGCGCTGGAGGGAATTGGGGCCGCTCCTGGGCTTGTATCTGCTAACGGCCGGACTCCACATCGGTGAGCAGCCGCGCGCAGGGGACGTTGCTTTCATCGCACTGATGCTCGCCTTCGGGGCCTGCATGGCATCGCGCGTACCGCGCAGTTCGGAAACGCCGCCTCCCGGCTTTGTCCTGGTGTTCCTGGGCTTCTTGAGCGGCTTGATCGGGCCGATCCTTTGGCTGTGCGGCTTACAAGGCTGGGTCTCAGGCACTCTGGCGCTGTTCGGCTCTCTCCTTTTGACCCAGGCTTTTGTGCTGTTGCCCGTGCTCGGCATCGGCACCTTCCTGCTTCCACGCTTTCTACGGGTCCGCAGTATGCGCCCCAGGACCGAAGAGCGCACCGTCTCCTGGGATTGGTGGCTGCGTGCGGGGTTTTCAGTTGCCACAGGGATCGCGCTGCTCGGCAGTTTTTGGCTTGAGGCGAGTCAACCCGGAGCGCCCTCGGCGAGTTGGCTGCGGGCGATCGCAGCCATCGTCTACCTCGCCACGATGGTTCCTTTTCAGCGCCAATCCCTTCCGCTACGCGCTGCCCCGGTGAGTGCACAGGTGGCGCTGCTCGCACTGGCTGTGGGCCTTGTCTTCCCGCTTTTCTGGCCGGGTCAACGACTGGCCGGGCTGCACATCGTTTTTCTAGGAGGCTTCAGCCTGATCACCTTCACAGTCGCTACCCGCGTGATCCTAGGGCACTCCGGGCAAGAGAACCTCTTTGAAACGCGGCTGCCAGCCCTGCAGGTCGCCGCCGCCCTGTTGCTCGCCGGAGCCGCTCTTCGAGCCTACGGCGATTTCTCCCCGGACCGTCCCCATTGGCTGACGGCCGCCAGCTATCTCTGGATGATGGCTGCGGGGGTCTGGGGATTTCGGGTACTGCCCAATGTGCGCCGCGCCGATCCCCCCGACGAATGTTAAGCCTCCAGGATCAGGCTCTCGACCTGCTCTCCGACTCCTTTGGCCCCGTAGGTGAAATCCCCCATATCAAGGACCGGTTTACTTACCTTCAGGGTTACCAGATCCCAGCCTCCAATCCCGTAAGTCCCGCAAATCCTGTCGCGAATGAGCTTGGGGACGTTGGGCATCTTAGACGCCCTTGACCCGGAAAACCGGCCGGGTTAAAGTCAAACGAGATGCGATCGATCGGATTTACCTTCTGGCAGGACGGCGAAATGTGGCTCGGTCACCTCGATGATTATCCTGACTACCTGACCCAAGGAACGAGTATTGAGGACCTCAAGGAGCACCTTCTCGATCTGCATCAGGACCTTACCTCGGGCGTCATACCCTCAGTTCGTCAGCATGCGGAACTGGATATCGCGTGAAGCGCCGCGACCTAATTCGCGCCATTGAACAGCAAGGGGCTATTTTCATCCGTCATGGAGGCAAACACGACTGGTACCAAAACCCTGAAACAAAGGTTTGTCAGCCGGTGCCACGACACAACGAGATAAAGGAATACTTGGCTCGTGCCGTGATTCGTAAGCTCGCTAGCCCACATTAGAACACCGGAGGCGCGGAGCCGGGCTTGATCCCCCGCCGCCTCCGGGGCGGATTTCTGTGCGTCTGCGAACCCCGGGTTCGGTTTTGGAGGGTTCTCGCCGGAAGCCTATGTCCGTCTCTCCGACGTGGAACGGACCGGATTGTTGGGAAACACAAGCCTCGCGTTTCACGCATTGCATTTCAACTTCGGTGCGGACCGGACCGGCGCAGAGGGCGGGCGCACGCCAGCACAGATCGTTAAAGAAATCCGGGCTGCGTATCCCGATTCGGCCTGGAAGTTTGAAACCCCGGAGAACCGACGCGATTCGCTGGGCGACTCAATGGACAACTTCCAGCAGTTCCTCGGGATGGTCGCGTTGGCGTCGCTGGTACTGGGGGCCATTGGCGTGGCCGGCGCCGTCCACGCCCAAGTAAATCGGCGCGTGGCCACCATCGCCATGCTGCGCTGTCTGGGGTGCCCGGCAAATTTGGCCTTCGCGATCTATGTGATACAGGCGCTGGCGTTGGGGCTCATGGGAGCGCTCATCGGCGCCGCTCTTGGGATCGCTCTCCACCTGGGCGCGCTCACCTTCTTTCGTGAAAGCCTGCCGGTTGCCGTGGATGTGGCCCCGGTCTGGAGCGTGGTCGCGCAAACCACGGCTGCGGGCCTTGCGGTGTGCGGCGCTTTCGCATTGATGCCGCTGCTCCGGATCCGGCGAATCTCTCCAGGGGCAACCTTGCGGGACGGAGCTAGTTTGGCGGGAGAAGGCGGCCGGTCCGCATCATGGCCGGGAGCGCTCTTTTTGCTGACCGTGCTGACCGCCGCAGCCGTGTTCAACAGCGCGCATTGGTGGCGGGCGTTGGCCATGACCGGGGGACTGAGCCTTGCCTTTGTGCTGTTGGCCGGAACGGCCCGCGGCTTGGTGGCCGTGACCCGGCGCCTCGTCCGTCCGAGCTGGCCCTATCTGCTGCGCCAAGGCATCTCCAACCTATACCGGCCCCACAACCAGACGTTGCTGTTCCTGCTTTCATTGGGATTCGGCACGTTCCTGCTCGTAACCAACCTCCTGATGCGCAACGTGCTGCGGGCCCGGATCGATGCCGGGCACTTCGCAGAGAGTCCCAACGTTTACCTGGTCGATGTGCAACCCGACCAATTGGCCGGTGTCCTGAACCTTGTGCTCGCGGGCGCCCTCCTGATCAGCACCGGGCTATCTGTGGGCGGCGGCTTGGCCCTGAGCCGCGGCGTCTGCCGGCACCCGCCCCTGGAGGTGCTACGCAAAAGCTGAAAGCCCGCGGCCTGGCGCTCGACTTATCCGACGAGTGAGTTCACTGGGAGCCGTGGCGCCTCCGCTCGGTCCGGATCCGATGCAACCGCTCGGTGAAGCCGCCTTGAGCAGAAAAATCGGCCGCTTGCGTTTGGATCTGGCGATCCAGAAGCGCACAGGCCACCCCGATGAGCACCAGCACCGCGTTTGCCGCGATCTCGGGGTACGTGGACTGGATGGACCTAGTGGACTTTATGGACTGGATGGACGATGCGCCTCCGTGTTCATGGGTCTCCTCAATCCATCTCGCCACGGCTTCTACGGTGGTGCAGCGCCGGGCTACTAGAGCTTTCCGGCGTGGATCGTCCTCAGGCCAGAGCGGCAGGCTGCGCTGGCGGAGGTAGTCCTCATAGTCGAGGCGCAGCTCTTCCAAGCTCGCCTTGGCCACGTTCGTGAGTTTGAGCTCCGATTTCTTGGAGGTGCCGCTGGCCTTGCTGCCCTCGGCGATGTTCTGGACTCCACTCCGCGCGGCCTGCACCATCTGGTCGTGTGTGCGGCTGCGCTTGTCGATATAGCGCTCACAGAAGCGCACCGTCGCGTCGTAGCAGAGCTGGGCGATCTGGAAGCTCTTCAGCTTCCGGTAGCCGCCGTGCTTGGGGATGAGCGGTTCGGGGTCCATACGGGCTAATTTTTGTCCATAAGGTCCATAGGGTCCATAGGGTCCATAGGGTCCCTGGACTGTATGGACTGTATGGACTGTATGGACTGTATGGACTGTATGGACTGTATGGACTGTATGGACCACATGGACTTCGGCACGGCTTCAACGTTCGGTCGATTTCTTTGTGCCGTCCATGGGGTCCATCCCCTCCATTTCGGCCCTCCCGTCCGGGCAGCCCTTTCCCGGCAGTCTATCGCGTGTTGCATCGATCCTGTCCATTTCGTAAATTCCCGATTCCTGCTTACCCGTCCCAATCCTCCTACCCATGTTTCACTCACCCACCCGACTCGTTGTCGCAATACTCACCCTGCTCGTGCCCTCCTTGCAGGCCGCCGATGGCCTCCATTTCCCGCCGGCTGGAAAACCGAATGGAAAACGCATCGTCCTCGTGGCTGGGGACGAGGAATACCGCAGCGAAGAGACTTGCCCGATGCTGGCCAAAATCCTCAGCCAGAAGCACGGGTTCGATTGCACCGTGCTTTTCTCGGTGGACCCCGTGGCCGGTTACGTGGATCCGAATAACCAGAAAAACATCCCTGGAACACAGGCCCTCGACTCGGCCGATCTGCTCATCATCGGCACGCGATTCCGCCAATTGCCAGACGACCAACTCGCGCCTTTCGCTAATTTCCTCAATGCAGGCAAGCCGGTCATCGGTTTCCGCACCGCCACCCATGCGTTTTCTGGTCCTGCCAAAACCGGGGAATTCAAGTGGGCGGAATTCGGGTTGAAGATCCTTGGCGAAACATGGGTAAGCCACCACGGCAAGCACAAGTCCGAAGGCACCCGAAGTGTGGTCGAGACGGCCAATGCCTCCAATGAGGTGCTCCGCAGCGTAGGCGAAATCTTTGCAACCACCGACGTGTACGGGATCGCCCACCTGGACCAGACGACGGCCACGATCTTATTGCGCGGGGCCGTCACGGCATCGCTGGAGCCAGGTTCCAAGAACATCGAAGGGCCCAAGAACAACCCCATGATGCCTTTGGCATGGCTGCGCGAATACACCGCACCGGACGGCAAAGCCCACGGAAAAGCCCTCTGCACAACGCTGGGCGCCTCAGTGGATTTCACCGATGAGAATCTGCGGCGGCTCGTGGTCAACGCCGCCTTCCACCTCACCGGCCTGAAAGTGCCAGCCAAGGCTGACGTGGCCTTTGTGGATGCATTCGAGCCCACCTTCTATAGCTCGATCGACAGCGGGTATTTTAAGCAGCGCAATCTCAAACCGGCCGACTATGCCCTCGGCAAAAGCCCGGCCACAGGCCTCCCTTCGGCACAACCCAAGCCAGCCCCAGCCCCAGCCCCGGCCCCGGCCCCGGAGCCCAGCAAATCGGGAATGAACAACGCGCCCAAAAATGCCAGCCACGCTCAGATGCCTGTCCCTGGGACCGCGACCGAAAAGCGCTCCCAAGCTGTGGGGCCTCCCGCCAAAGGCGAGCGCATTGTATTTATCGGGAACGGGCTCGCCGAACGGGACGTCTTTTACAGCCGCTTGGAACCCGAGATGCACTTGCGGTATCCGGGGAGCGATCTGTTTGTGCGCAACATGGGCCGGGTGGGGGATACGCCCGGGTTCCGGCCCCATGCCGCCCGCGCGACCCAATGGGCGTTTCCGGGGGCCGAGAAATTCCATCCCGAGCTCAATGTCCACCACGGCGCTGGCTTCTTCCCGATGCCAGACGAATGGCTGGCGTTCTTGAAAGCCGACACCATCGTGGCCTTCTTTGGCCTCAACGAATCCTTTGATGGCCCCAAACGGGTGGCCAATTACGAGGCGGAACTGGCGGCCTTCGTCGAGCACACCCTCAGCAAAGCGTACAACGGCAAGACGTCGGCGCGGCTGGTGTTGGTATCGCCGATTGCTTTCGAAAACCTCAGCGCCAAGCGCGACCTGCCAGATGGCCGCAAGGAGAACGCCAACCTGGCGCTCTACACCAGTGCGATGGAGCGGGTGGCTAAGAAGTACGGCCTGACCTTTGTGGATCTGTTCACGCCGACCACTGCCTTGTACGCGAAAGCCCAGAAGCCCTTTACTGGCAACGGTTTCGTGCCTACCGAAGCGGGATACCAGCAACTGGCGGTGCTTCTGGCAAATGGCATTTTTGGCCCCCAAGCGCATCAATCCAAGGCAGATCCCGACAAGGTTCATGCCGCCGTCAAACAGAAGGACTGGTTCTGGAACAACGACTACAACCTCCTCAACGGCGTCCACGCCTTCGGCCGGCGCTACAATCCCTTTGGCCCCCAGAACTATCCCGACGAGGTCCAGAAATCCCGCGAAATGGCGGCCCTGCGCGACGACCTCATCCATGCCGTAGCCTCGGGAAAAACCGCGAGCCTGAACGTCGATGACAGCAAAACCCACGCACTGCCGCCGGTCCCTTCCAACTTCAAGCCCAGCAATAAGAACGGCACGAAGGAGTATCTTTACGGGGAAGAGGCCCTCAAAAGCCTCACGGTTCCTCCGGGCTACAAGGTCGAGTTGTTCGCTTCCGAAAAGGAATTCCCGAATCTGGCCAACCCGATGCAGATGTCATTCGATGACAAAGGCCGGCTCTGGGTGGCCGTCATGCCCGCGTATCCGCACTACCGTCCCGGCGACGCGATGCCCAATGACAAAATCCTCATATACGAGGACACCGACCACGACGGCAAAGCCGATAAAGAAACGGTTTTCGCCTCGGGTTTACATCTGCCAATCGGTTTTGAGTTGGCTCCAGAAGGCGTCTATGTGTCCCAGGAACCCAACCTGGTCCTGCTCCGGGACACCGATGGCGACGGCAAGGCCGACAGCTCCGAGATCGTGCTTGGGGGTTTTGACACGCACGATACGCACCACGCCATCAGCGCCTACACTGCGGATCCTTCCGGCGCCTTCATCTTGTGTGAAGGCGTGTTTCTCCATTCCAATGTCGAGACCGCCTATGGCCCGATCCGTTGCGTGGACGGCGGCTTTCTTCGCTACAGCCCCCAGCGCGGCCAGCTCGAACGCACGGCCCAACTCAGTATCCCCAATCCTTGGGGCGTGGTCTTTGATGCGTGGGGTCAGGATTTCTTCCTCCACACCTCGGGCCCGAGCATGAACTGGATGCTCCCCGTCTCGGTCAAACCCGCGTTCGGCAGCAAGACGCCATCCACGCCGGATCTTGTGCCGAAAGGCCAGAGCGTGCGTCCGACCTCTGGCCTGGAGATCGTCTCCTCGCGCCACTTCCCCGATGAAGTCCAAGGTGACCTCATCCTTGCCAACAACATCGGTTTTCTCGGAATCAAACAACACGCGATCGAGGACAACGGCACCGGTTGGAAAACCACCTTCCGCCAAGATCTCCTCAAATCCACAGACGGCAACTTCCGGCCTGTGGATCTGGAGTTTGCGCCCGACGGGTCGCTTTACGTTATTGATTGGCACAACATCCTGATTGGCCACATGCAGCACAACGCCCGCGACCCGCTGCGCGACCACGTCCACGGCCGGATCTATCGGATCACCTATCCGTCGCGGCCGCTGGTAAAGCCTGCCGCTGTCGATGGGGCTTCGGTGGCTGTCTTGCTCGAAAACCTTAAGCTGCCCGAGCTGCGCACCCGCTATCGCAGCCGTCGGGAACTGCGCAGCCATCCGGCAAGCGAAGTGCTGCCAGCCCTCAAGGCGTGGGTTGCCCGACTCGACCGAGCCAACCCGGGCTACGAGCACAATGTGCTGGAGGCTTTGTGGACCACCTGGGGCCTCAACCAAACCGATGACGGCCTCCTGCGCCAGCTCCTCCAAGCCAAGGATCCCCGGGCCCGGGCCGCCGCTGTCCGTGTGCTGCGCTATAACGCGCACCGGATCGCAGACCACGCCGCATTGCTGGAAAAGGCCGCGATGGATCCCCACGGCCGCGTACGCCTCGAAGCCATCGTTGCCGCCTCTTGGCTCTCGGATATTCCCGCAGCCAAACGGATCGTGGCAGCCGCTTCCAGCCAGCCCTTGGACGAGTGGAGCAAGCTCGCCGCCAAGACCGCCACCGAGCGCTTGGCGGGTATCGCCGAGACTGCCGTAGCCGAATTCGCATCCCTCCCGGCCCCGGCGCACTTGGACGAATCCGGGAAGAAGCAATACCTCCTCGGCCAAGCCGTTTACCAGCGGGAAGGCCACTGCGTGACTTGCCATCAAGCGAACGGGGCAGGACTCGAACCCGCCTTTCCCCCGCTGACCAACAGTCCGTGGGTCGCGGGCGATCCCGAACGTCTCGTCAAGATTGCGCTTAACGGCTTGATGGGCCCGCTCGAAGTCAATGGCAAGAAGTACGATGGCGCCGTGCCGATGACTCCGTTTGGCGGGATGCTCAGCGACGATGAGATTGCCGCCGTGCTCACCTATGTGCGCAACAGTTTCGGCAACCGGGCGGTGCCCATCGAAGGTAGCCAAGTGAAACGGGTGCGCACGGCCAACCCCGGCCGGATGAACTTCTACACGGGCGAAGAACTGCTCAAAGCCCACCCGATGCAGTGATTTTTGAAGTATGAAGGCTGAAGGGTGTCTGGGCCGAATGGCACTAAGATAACGAAACTCTAGGATTTGGTTTCTTGGATCTGCTGCGGCGAGGGACGTTACCGGTTTGCGCCCGGGGTTTTACCAAAAGAG
>JAYVTN010000212.1:0-3589 GCA_043788785.1 Spartobacteria bacterium
CTTAGTAATTAAGCGTCGGCCCGTTTTCTCTTGGGCTGTGGCACCTTATGCCACATGCCGTGTGGCACCTGCCGTGTGGCACCTGCCGTGTGGCACCTGCCGTGTGGGCTTGGCTCTCATGCGATGGACCAGCCGTCCGGCCACAGGCTCGGTCAGCCACGTCCATGGGCTCGCCCCCCCCACTGCTGGTTTGGGATGCGGGCAGCCACCGCCTGCGAACCTAGCCCGCAAGCGCCCTTAGGCTCGAGCGCCCGATAGCCTCGCGCAATTCCTTGAGCTCCCCGGGGGAGTACTTTCCATACGGCCCTTCATCGCGCCCTCCCTCCAAGAAGTAACGCAGTACCCCGAACAGCATTTTGGGACGCATCCGGGCCGGCGCTGCCAATCCTTGGGGGAATTCAGCATCCAAGATCCAGGTGCCCACCTCCGAAGTATTGCTGAGTTCCTGGGCCCAACCCATCACGGTGTCGATAGGGTTGCCTGGAAAGCGCTTCTGGACCACATCCAGGATTGCCTCGCGCGTGGGAACATTCAGAAGGAGGGCCAGGAAGAAGCGGTGATCGGGGTCGGTCACAGAACTGCGTAACCCGATGGGACCGTCCCTCCAAACGATCTCATTGAGGGTGGGCGCCACATAGGCAGCTAACGGTCCGTGTTTGCGCGCAAAGGCTTCCCAGACCTCCTCCCAGCTTCCGATGGTCCGCAGGTAGGTCATCCCGTTCTGCAAGATGAAGAAACCGCGCTCGAAATCCAGGCCGCCGATCATTTCCTGGACCATGTCGGCGTAAGAGGGATCTTCGAGTTGCTCGAGGACGTCCAAAAGCTGTTTGCGGCGGCGGGTGAGTGCGTCGTTGTAGAAGGGGTCCACCCCAAGGTGCGGTGGCAGGTAGGTGAACTGGGGCCCGGTTCCTGGGTCCGAGTGGGTCCGCACCACCACGGTCAGAGAGGGGCTCTCCAAATGGAAAAGTGAATGGATATATCCGTTGCCCGAGACGATGCGCTCTGTGCTTCCGGTTTCCAATAACTGGGTTTGTTTCACGCGCAATTGCCCCACCCTCAGGTGTGCTGAGACCGATTGCGCATCTTCAAAGGCAAACTCCGAGTGGATGCTGGATCCCTGCAACACGTGGAACGCACCGGAAAACTTGTGCTGATGAATCTCCGTGGTTCCCTCCAGCCAAAAAAGGATTTGAATATAAAACTGCGGATTGTCGTAAACCACCAGTTCGGGTTCCCCAAAACTGGACTGGGTCTGAAAGGGTTGCTCGTCCTCGAGAAGGAAATCCTGGATCAGCTTGGCCAAATCCACGTGTTCGGCTGGAGGGCGCTCATCCAAGGCTTCCTGGGCAATGGCCGGGAATTTGGTGAGCGAGAAGTTCTCGCCTTGCCAGCGTGCCAATACGCGCCTGCCCAGGTCCGTGAAGAATTGATCCATGGCGGCAATGTCGTGCAAGGGCGGGGGAGGAAGGCAAGTATGAAGTATGAAGGATGAAGGGGGGCTTAACCTTTCGCGCTGTGCATCCCCCGCGATCAAATCCCGTGAACAATCCCGGCGATAAATCCTGTTCCGGCAGATCCTTTCAGAACTCTCCGGACCTGTCTGCTACTGCATCTTTGCCACCTTGCTATGGCGGAAGCAGGTCACCAGGTGATCATTCACCAGCCCGGCAGCCTGCATGAATGCGTAAACGATCGTTGAGCCCACGAAGTTGAATCCGCGTCGCTTGAGCTCTCTGGAGATCGCGTCTGAGAGCTCCGTTCGCGCCCCATTCCGTGTCGTGATACTCGACCATTAGCGGGTGATCACTGGCCCATGAACAGCGCTCGACGGGTCGTTTTGTGGGCGGCATCCAGGATCTGTGGGAAAAGAGGCGCCGTGTCCCTGTGGACTTACTTGGACTTCATCATTTCGCGGCCCATCTTCATTCCCATCCGTTGCATGTCTGCCTGCTGCTCTTGGATTTGCTCGAACTGTACCATCTGGTCTGCGGAGAGGACGTTGCGTGCACGATCAAGGACACGGAGATTCAAGCCGTCCTGGTTTTTAAGCACGGCATCCATCAGATCCTCGGATTCCATCATCTTCAATGCCGCACCCACGTCCTTGTTGCCTGTGTCCAGTGGCGAAATGGGTGTCTTGAAGCGCTCGGTTTTCATAATGTCCAGGAGCCCCTGGGACTGCTTTTCATCCAGCGCCAAGCCATTGGCCGCAAACGACGACTTGTATCGGTTCAACTGCATACGCTCTCCCATAGTCCGCTCGTAGTCTTTGAATTTGGTGAATCCGTCCTGGCCGAGGAGGTTGGTGAGCTGCTTGTCGTACTCTTTCTGGCTCTGGACAAGGTTCTCGGTGGTTTCTTGTTTCTTATCCTTGTTGGAGATTAGTTTTAGACCTTCGCTGGAAATGGCCATTTGCCGTTCACTCAGCAGTTCCATGGCCTGTTTGGCTCGATCCGGGTCGAGATGGAGCTCTTTGGCGAGGTCCCCATACATCGTACCCACAACCATTGCGGTTTGGGACTGCATCATCTTTTTCATGTCCGGGTCGGTAAACATCTTCTCCATTGCTTTAGCGAAGCCTCCGGAATCCTTTTTGGTGGAATCTTTGCCGGGCCGGCCGGCCGTGTCCGTGGTTGGCTCGGCGGCTGGATCAGTGGCGGCCAGGTCGACGGCTCGTGCCTCGGGTTTCAGGTTCGCAGCCCGCGCGTCGGCGATAAGTCGTTCGAGTTCACGGATCTGAGCACTGAGCCGTTCTTCCTGTTCGATGTGGGTCTGGGTATTGGTTTGGGAAAGGGCGAGTTGACGCTCGAGCTCCTTGACGCCTTGTTTCTCTGCATAGAGCAAGGCCGCAAGGAGAAGGCTGATGGCGGTGGGGATAATCAAACGGGCAGTAAACATAAACGTGGGACTGTGCTAGCAAGCCGCAGCCGCGCCTGCAAGGTGCCAGAATAACAAGGGATCGCCCCCAATTGGCCTCGTAGGAAGTCATGCACTGGACAAAATGGGCTTTCTTATTTCGGGAGCTGCGGCCTAAAACACACGCTCCATAGCGTTACGAGCTAATCCTTGCAGTCGCCAATAAAGCTCGCGGCGCTGGACCGCAAACCGCTCGGACAATGTGACTGGCCGGTCTCGTTCGACAAAATAAATCGAACCACCGGAGACGACGAACCGGTGGCCCGACAGATCGGCAAGCTCCCGCAATGCCTCGTCTGCCGGAATCTTGCGAAGGTCGAGCGTCATCAGATCTGGCCTGCGGGCCAATTCTGGTGGGTAGGTGTAGAATCCCGTGATAAGCTGAATATCGCCCATCTCGGGGTGCTGATGGCGAAACTCGGTCTCAATGACGGACAATGCGACCGAAACCGGGACATCTGTTACGGCGAAACGCTCGATGACCGTGGAACTCAGTGCCTGCGAGACGCTCTCGGAACTCGGGTGAGACGCAAGCGGAGCCGCAGCCAATAAAGCGAGTACCGCGATGATCAGAATGACTTTGTATCCCGCTTTCATGGGGGCGGTCGCGACGCCGATGGCGGTGGGATCACCAATCGGGCAGTAAACATAAACGTGGGACTGTGCTAGCAAG
>JAYVTN010000213.1:0-5867 GCA_043788785.1 Spartobacteria bacterium
CGACTGCCTTTGTGGTCGAGGCATTAACCGGTCAATCGGTGATTGTAGGAGGTGGTATCGTTTTTACCGCGCGCGCTGGTTCAGCGGCGTTGCCGAAAAGTGGCCGGTGGAATCATCACCCTGATTCGGACTGCGCTACGATTGGGGCAGGGAACAAAGGTCGGAGCGTATAAGGACCTATCGGTGGTGTTAGCCAAGACAGGTGAACAGGCGCATCACATCAATCAATTCAAAGCTTTTGAAGGCTTTATCGAGTACGGCGAAGGCATCTGCGTCCAGATGGAAGGAAGCGTGCTGAAGAGTGGAACTATACACAATCTTTGGCACAAATCGATGGAGCGATTTTATGCTTTATATCGTGCTGGCGGCCCGAAGGACGGCCTCCAGCCAACCATAAAGGAATATAATGCTGCAGCCCAACGCGCTTACGAGGAGGCCGGATTGCTTGCTGAAGAAGCCGAAGCTATTGTGGATTTGGGAAAGGCCCAGCAGGTTTTCTTTGGTTTGCTGGAACATATGTTCTTACCCAACGTGCCGAAGAAAACCAATATCCCGTGAGGTAGTTGGAAATGAAAAAGCAAGTATCGGATATAATCGAACGCTTGAAAGAGGTCGCATTTTTTGGCGAGGTAGGAAAGCCGTTAGGCCACCACTATCTAACCGCCCGCTCTTGGAAAGACGCAATGGCTAAGTGCAAATCCATTGAGTGGGAAGGCGCTCAGATGGAAGCACGTAATCTGCTCAGTAGGCAACTTGCAGTTGAGCACAGCGCACAATTTCAGCGATGGAATGATCGTGTGATGGAGATACGCCCGGTAATTGCGATGTTGGTGGCAGACAAAGTGAGGAATGTAGTGCGTGAATATGCATTTCCGAAGCGGTTCGAGGACTCGGTAAGATGGGACATTTTGAACTGGATGATGGAGTTGGAGTATTCAGACCTCGTGGAACCGAAGTTTTATTCGGAATTGGGTTCATTATACTTGGCTGGACATTTTCCATGCGGATGGACTGGCGAATTCCCTGTCGGGGGTCTTATCGTCTACTGAATTTAGATTCTCCGTCAGTTTCCGGGGAGAAGCCAATAGGGGTCAGCCGACGATTCGTGACAGAGTTTCGAATGCCCGAGCTTCATGGTTGCTGCGAACCACGGGACCGAAGGGGAAATCTTGAAGCGTCCGGAAGCGAAACTGCCAGCTGTTCAGATGCGCGGGTCGGCTCTTCCCGATGCTTGTATTGAATCTTTTCACTAGGCACGCTTAGGGCCGTGGATCGTGTCTTGCGCATCGTCATTGCTTGGCTGTTGATTGGGAGCAGTGCGTTTGCCGCCGTTGCCTATGACACGGCAGGAGTCCAAGTCACATCCATTCCGGTAACCGTCGATGTGGTCGATGCGCCGGGTGCGCCGCCGACCATTGACCTGCTTGAGCCCGCGGCTGGAGCCAGCATCACCGAACCGACGGCCTTTACGGGTACGATCGACAGTCCCATTGCGGCTTCCTGGCATATAGATTACCGGGCCAAGGGCGAGGTGTGCCAAGATTGGAGGGTGGCTTCAATGTTCACACCATCGTGCTGAGCATCCCCATCGAAGAACTTGGCCTCAGCGACCAACAAACCGTGGGCGTATGGGCCACAACCAGCCGTCGGCGTGTCACGGCCCTGCGGACCACTAACACCCCGCAACTGGTCGGCGCTTACATCCAAGTGGGACGCCAAGGCAATCCCCTCTTCTGCGAAGCCTTCATCCCGATTGCCGACAAGGACCGTTATAATCGCCAGACCCCCGCGCGGGACGCGATTGACTTCGCCAAGTACGCGCTGGCGCCGGAATTGGCCAAGGTGCTTCTGCCCAACAATCCTGAGAAACAAACCAACCGCACTGATTTGGCGGGGATCTTCATTCCCGATCTCATCAAGGTGGACCTTTCAACTCCTCAGGTCCGCCTCGCCGGTGGCAGTAATGCCGGTGCCGCCCCGTACGACCCCGGCTTCAGTCGGCTCAGCGCCTTTGGCTGCGACACCCTCTTTAGCACCCAGGCAAACGCGCAAGTCGCCGGCGGTTGGCCCAACGGCCGTCGCTTCGGAGATGACGTACTGCGGGAGCTGGGCATTGGGATTGGCGTTGAAGCCGTGGCCCCGCTGTTGTCATTCAATCTGGGGGTCGAAATGGGCCAACTTGCCGTGGCGGCTCTTGTGTTCCCTGCCATTCTAAGACTGCGTGCAGTTCCGGTATTCACAAACCGTGCCGTCCCGGCCTGTTCTATAGTCATCGCCGCAGCGGGGGCCTACTGGTTCATTGAGCGAACCTTTGGAGCCGTTTGACCTAGGACACCGGTGATCGGCGGCTGAACACCGGTCGGACTGATCGGACGGGACCTGCCGGATTCAGGGCAGGAAGGCCGTGCTACTCGAACTGTTTGCGGAACGCGGCGAATTCCTCGCGCAAGGCTTGGAGTTCGGCTCGGAGCGCGGCGACCTCGGACCCCAGCAGCTCATAGGCGGGGGTGGGCCGCTGTGCGTCCTCTCGGGTCTGCGATTGGGCAGCAGCTGCTTCGGCCACCAGTTCATCGTCGGAGAGCAACTGCACAAAGCGGCGTTCTTTTTGGCCGGGTCTCGCCACCAAGGCTCGTATTAGTGGGGACTCTCCGCGGGTCATGCCCTCGAGGGTCGTCTCGATCTCCTCTAGGCTGACAAGTCCGCATAGCCGCTCGGTGCGGGCCCGCAGTTCGCCCGGAGTTTGCGCGCCCCTCAGCATGAGTACGCAAAGTAGCGCTACTTCACGGGGTTCGAGCGCGTAATGGTCCATGAGGGTGTGGCGGTATTTCTGGACCCGCGATCCGCCTTGGGAAATGGACACGGCAAATTTCTTTTGGCGCAGGGAGTAGAGGCCGGCCTCGACAGTTTTTTCATCGAATGCCACCACCGGGTCCCGATTGGTGGACTGGTTGCAGGCCGTCATGAGGCTGTTGAGGGACAACGGATAGTTCTCCGGCGTGGTCCGCTCTTTTTCCAAAAGGCAGCCCAGGAGCCGCGTTTCCACCGCATCCAGATCGTAAGAGGCCATAGCGGGGAAGTATGAAGTATGAAGGATGAAGGATGAAGGATGAAGGATGAAGGATGAAGGATGAAGGATGAAGGATGAAGGATGAAGGATGAAGGATGA
The DNA here is from genome assembly GCA_043788785.1 of Spartobacteria bacterium. Taxonomy (GTDB): domain Bacteria; phylum Verrucomicrobiota; class Verrucomicrobiia; order Chthoniobacterales; family Chthoniobacteraceae; genus CAIURC01. The sequence continues at coordinate 3,167 of JAYVTN010000213.1, forward strand.
AGGATGAAGGATGGCGGTCCGTACGGGATGAAGTCATGCGGCTGGGAGAATCGTGAGCATTGACCTCAAAGCATTACTTGCTGAAGTTTCTCCACTATGAACGATTCGATGCCAGAGCTCCGGAGTGGCGCTTCCATAGAAACGCTGACCTTGGGTGAAATTGCAGAGCAGGTGGGAGCGCAGATCCCCGAAGGCGCCCCGGAGTCGGTGAGGATCGGTCGTGCGGCGTCCCTTGAGGATGCGGGCCCTGGGGATATCGCTTTTTACGAGCATCGTAAGTATCTGAAGGCCCTCCGCGGGACCCGGGCCGGGGTGGTTATCGTGCCGCTGGATTTTGAGGAGGAGTTGTCATCGATTCTGCTGAAGGTGGCTAGCCCGTCGGCGGCATTCACCAAGATTCTCGGGAAGCTCGTGCGCCCGCCCACGCCGGCTTGGCCTGCGGGGATTCATCCGACGGCTGTGATTGGCGATGGGGTGGAGATTGCTCCTACGGCGTGCATCCAGCCTTATGTGGTGATCGAAAACGGGGTGAGCATCGGTGCGCGGACCGTGATCGGAGCCCATACCTACATCGGAACCGAGTCCAAGCTCGGAGAGGATTGCGTGATACATCCCCACGTGACGCTTCGCGAACAGACGCTGATGGGATCGCGCGTGATCGTTCACAGCGGCGCGGTGATCGGGAGCGACGGGTTCGGGTTCCACTTTGACCAGGGCAAACACCTCAAGGTGCCACAGATCGGCCATGTAGAGATTGAGGACGATGTGGAAATCGGCGCCTGTACGACCATCGATCGCGCCCGCTTCGGACGGACATGGATCCAGACGGGGACCAAGATCGACAATTTAGTGCAGATTGCCCACAATGTGGTGATCGGGCCCCATTGTTTGATTGTGGCCCAAACCGGGATTTCAGGGAGTGCTCGCTTGGGCCGCTACGTCACGTTGGCCGGGCAGGTGGGGGTGGTCGGGCACGTGGAAGTGGGCGATCAAGTGGTCGTAGCCGCCAAAAGCGGGGTGAGCAAGGATACACCTGCCAAAGAGCAACTCTTTGGGATGATCGGTATCCCCATCAAAGAAGCGCGCGAACTGATGGCGCATTATCACCGGTTGCCTAAGACGGTGGCAAAGATCAAGGCTCTGGAGACAGAGGTGGCGGAGTTGCGGCGTTTGATCGGCCCGGGGAGTGAAAGCTAGGGCGCTGGACTGAGAGGGAGAGGGAGGTGCGAGGGGAGGGTGGCCTGATGTGCTGAAAGGGGCGGGAGAGGATAGAAAGCGCTTGAAAGGCGGCAAGAATGCCATACCGTGTATGGCATGAAGATGACGATGCATATCGACGAGCATTTACTCGACGAAGTCATGCGAAGCTTCGGGTGTGTGAGCAAGACGGAAGCCGTGGATTTTGCGCTCAAGGAGATGGTCCGGAAGAAGAAGCTCAAGGCCTATGGGGAGACGGGATTGGGATTAAGTGCGGAGGAAATGAGGGCGAGTGTGGATCCGGAGTACGACGTGGCGGGGTTGCGTGCGGCGGAGACGCCTGAGGAGGTGTAGAGGTGTATGGCGAGCGTGATCTTGGTCGATAGCTGCGTTTTCATCGGGTTGCTTCGTGAGGGGCGGGATCCTGGCGAGGAACTGGTACGCCGGGCCGGAGGGGTGGACCTGGCGACCTGCGGGATGGTGCAACTGGAGGTCCAGCGCGGGGTGCGCGGGGAGCGGGTGCGTCAGCGCTTAAAAGAGTTTATGGGGGTCATGCGCCAGATACCCACCGACAGCCGTGTGTGGGAGGATGCCACGGATCTGGCGTGGGAGCTTGGCGCAACCGGGTGGACACTTCCGGCGCAAGACTTGCTCATAGCTGCGTGCGCGCGCCGGATCGGGGCAGGGGTTCTCAGCTTTGACAGGCATTTTTTGGCCGTTCCTCGACTCTCAGTGTTGCGTACCTTGGAGGGGTTGGGCGCGTTGGGAGGGGATGCGGACCGGGAAACCGCGCCTAGTGTGAGGGCCGGGGCGAGACCGGGGGCCAAAGGGACGCGAGCCGACCGTGGGCCGGAAGCTTAGTCTAAGTAGGGCGCATGCCGACTCATGACGACAGTCGCCACGCCATTGCCGATGAGATTGGTGAGTGCGCGGCATTCGCTCATAAAGCGGTCGATGCCAACGAGCAGGGCCAGTGATTCGATGGGAATGGCCGGTACGGCGGCCAAGGTGGCGGCCAACGTGACGAATCCTGCTCCCGAGGCGGCGGAAAGGGTAGAACGGCGGAGTTCCCGGCTGGAGCCGTTTACGCTAGGAGCCGTAGGAGGGCTGGCAGATCCGAGAGGTCCTCGAAGAGGAAATCCGGTTGGTAGGCGGCTAACTGGTCGGGAGAGAACTGGCCTGTGGCGATGGCGATCGCTTTAGCGCCGATGGCCCGGGCGCAAGCAATGTCGTGCGGGGTGTCTCCGAGGACGTAGATATCCTGTGGCAGGAATGGTTGGCCACGGTGTTGTGCCGCGCGGGCTTGGGCAAAGGGACCCAGCTGATTTCGGTCGTGGTGGTCATCGGCGAATGCGCCGAACGCGAAATAGTGATAGAGGCCGTAGTGGAGCAGTTTGATGCGGGCCCCACGCTCAAGGTTGCCGGTAAGCAACCCCAGAAGGACGTCTTGGCGGGCCGCCAGGGCCTCCAACAACGGGGTGATACCGGGTAGCAGGCAGCCAAG
>JAYVTN010000214.1:0-4325 GCA_043788785.1 Spartobacteria bacterium
CTTTGTACTTGTGGTCACTGCTGCCAAGGGTCACCTCGATTTCGTCGGCCCCTTCGATGACGTGATTGTTGGTGAGGATGTGCCCCTCGGCGCTAACAATGACCCCCGAGCCCAAACCCATGGCTTGTTTGCGCACCTTCTCCGATGTGTTTCCACGGCGTTTTAGTGAAGGCTGGTTGTCCTTGGTTGATTCGTCGTTATCACTTTCCTCGGGAAGCCCGAAGTAGCGCCGGATCGCCGGGTCGCTAAAGAGCGGGTTGTTGCGGAGCAGATTGCGAACATTCTTGGAGGTGGAGATGGTCACAACGCTTGGGGACACCCTGTCGACCACAGGCGCGAAGGTGGTCAGCAGTCCGGCTGTGACTTGCAAAGGGGCCGAATCGACCCGGATCTCGGGCGCCTTGGCGGGTTCCTCCGCCAACAGGAAGCTGGGGGAGGCTAAGAGCCCCGTTGCAGCAAGGACACCCACCGAGAAACAATGCCAGGGTGAAACGCGGGGATTGCAGGTAGTTCGGGAGACGATGTTCATGGTTTGTTCCGGCGTTTGACACAGCCTAGTGGCGAGTCGTTCAAAACCAAGAATCGGACGCTTCACGGTGCAAGGAGGTCAGGGGCCTCCGCCAAAGGGGGATAGGCAGGCGATAGGGCCCAAACTCGGAGATGCCATTAGTAATTCGCTGGGGTAACTCCGTGTATAACTAAAATCCAAGCTGCCGTCGGGCATGTCCGGCGAGGTGAGATGAAATTTCCATGGTCTGCGTGCCCGGTTGCAGGGCGGAAACGTTACTGACAATCAACAAGTCAAAGGCCTGGAGCGCTTGCATGTCGGTGCTTCCTAGATCCGGAACCCGGAGCCGTGGGAAGCCGCAGCTTCCTCTATGACCGGATTTTCCAAGGAACCGATGGATTCGATTTGGATGCAGACCTGATCGCCCGGGGCCAGATAACGGGGCGGAGTGCGTGCCATGCCGACCCCGTGGGGTGTGCCCGTTAGGATGACCGTGCCAGGAAGCAGCGTGGTACTGCCGCTAAAGAATTCAATGAGCGCGGGCACGTCGAAGATCATGTCCGCCGTGGAGCTCTCTTGGAGGATTTCCCCGTTGACCGTTGTACGGAGCGCAAGCGCGTTGGGATTGGGGATCTCATCCGGGGTTACCAGATAAGGCCCCAATGGACAGAACGTGTCGAAGGATTTGCCCCGGCACCACTGGGAACCGCCTTCTTTTTGCCAATCCCGGGCACTGACATCGTTGGCACACGTGTACCCGAGGACGTAGTCGAGGGCTTGGCGGCGCGGCACGTTTTTGCAAGCGCGCCCGATGACCACGGCCAGTTCGCATTCGTAATCGACTTTGGAGCTCATCAGCCAACGTGGCAGTTGGATGGGATCGCCCGGGTTTTGTACGCTGTTGAGCCCTTTCATGAAAAGGACCGGAGAATTGGGAAAAGGGGCGTGGGTCTCGATCGCGTGCTGACGATAGTTGAGCCCCACACAGAGCAGTGCCTTGGGGACGATCGGAGCCAATATCTTCCCTACCGAAGCGACGCGGGAGGTTGGCTTCAATCCACTGAGAAGCTCGCCTTCGAGTTCCATGCGGGTGCCATCCGCCTGAAGCGACGCATAACCAATTTCTCCCGTGGGGGATTGGTAACGGAGGATTTTCATAATAGGTATTAGGCCGCGCTGGACCGGGTTTGGTCCCGGCCAGGCCCCTCGAATAGCTTCAAGAAGCCGACCTCGAACGCCAGTTGTTCCTGGATATTGCGCTCCAGGCCGCTGCGAAGTTCCTCAGCGGCGGCGTTCTTTCTCAAGAGTTCGGGAATGGAATGGCGGTGGGCCAACTGCGAGGTTTCAGTCGCAAAATCCGGGTAGTCCAGTGTGGTTGACTCGGCGGGGGCGCAAACTTTTTGCCGTAGCACGTCGGCCCACCATTGCTCGAGGGTGCCCAAAAGGCGGGTGCGTTCGCCCAGATACCGACTCTCGGAAAGAGCGCTGAAGTATTCCTCGCGCTCTTCGATGGCCTGTTTGGTCCCGAACTGTTTATAAAGGGCCTCCTGCTTTTTGGATTCCGCCGCGTTCTCTTCCAGGGCGGCTTGTTTGCTCTGGGCTAGAAGGCCTTCAAATTGCCGAACGAGCAGGAAGATCTGGGGCAGCGTCGGTTTGGGGTGACGTGCGAAGGAGGCGAGGGTTTGTAGGAGGTTGGTTTGGATTTCCGTGCGCAACCGCACTTCGGTGGCCTGAAGCGGCACTTCAATACAGCGGGAGAGGACCGTTTCCAGCAACTGATCGGGCAGGGAACTGACCAGAAACAAATGGGAATTGGCTGGGGGCTCCTCCAAGGTTTTCAAGAATGCGTTGGCCGCTTGTTCTTGCAAACGGTCGGCGTCGAACACGATACCAATCTTCTTGCCACCCCTGAGCGAACGCATGCGGAGCTGGCGTTCGAGTTCGCGGATGGCTTCGGTGCGGATCCGGCGGCTTTTAGATTCGGGCTCCAAGACATGGACATCGGGATGTGTCAGAGGTGCGTCGGTGCCCGCCAGGATCATCGAGGCCAAATCGCTCAGAAGTTGGCGTTTCCCACTGCCCTCCACACCGGTAACCAGGTAAGCGTGGGCCAAACGATCCTCCGCGTGCGCACGGCGGAGCAAGGCAAGAGCGTCAGCAGCAGAAAACGACATGGCCGATAGGCTAAGGGATAAACGGCGTTAGGCGCAATCACCTACCCCAATTAGCGTAAACAAGCCGGCCCCAACCGGGAGCCGCTATCGGGTGATCACCGTGGGACCCTCGCCGCTGCGGCCCGGTAAGCTCACCACCCGCTCCTGGCTGCGGCGGGTATTCTGAACGAACGTGTTGTTTTCCCCCCACTTGGCCCAGGGCCCGTTGGGGACTTCGCGGAAATCCACGAACTTCCAATCGGTCACATCCGTGGATCCCAGCCCGAGATAATCGCGTACGGCAGGACTCACATCCAAACCGGCTCCGCGGTTGAGGTTGGGCTTGGGCCGCTCATTTCCAAACACGTACTGCCAATGGTCGGTGCGGAAGGGGCCGCAATCGCTCCACTGAGCGTAGGTGACCCGGCCGGAACGGCTGCGAATGGCTATCCATCGGTCGCGGCAAACGCTTTTGCCGTCCTGTTCATAGCTCTGCCGGAACCAGGGGATCACCGTCCGTGCCTCTGGTTTGGTATTTCCGCGGGTAACATCGTTGTAGGGGAGGGCGAAGTAGAAGGGGTTCTGCCGGGGAACGAATCGTGCAGGAATGAACCCGTTGCGGGCCCCGGGATCGGGATTGTCGTAGCCGCCAAAGTTACTCGACCAGTTCAAGTCCCAGGAACTGGAGCGGTTGTGAACAGGATTATTGGCGCTGGAGTTCTCCCCAACCCAAAAAATGGTGGTTATAATACCGGTTTTCCAAGGAAAACGGCCCCCAAAGATGGATTTGGCCGTAGTGGGGATCGAAACCCGGGGTTCGATCTGGGAAATGGCGCTTTCGCGCAATTTCATGGCGTACCGGGCGAAATCTTCGCTGCTCTTGTACGGGGATTGCGCGCGGGCAGGTCCACCAAGCAAAGTGATTCCTAGGAGAAAGTGTGGGATAAACCTCTTCATGTTCAGGAACGGGCCATGGATATAGGCGGCAGTTGGGGGGTGGTAAAGGGGTTTTTACCAGCTCTCAAGGGAGCATACAACGTGCCGGGCTGCCGTTATTTGCCGACGGCCCGGCAGATATAACCGCAAAAGTCCTAAACCGTTGATCCCAAGCACCCGAAACGCGCGCGTGGTGCTTTGCCTTATGCGCGGCTCAGCACGGTGTTGGTACAAAAGGCGTCCTGGCTCTCCAGGTAATCCAGCGTGTAGTGGAGCCCACGGCTCTCTTTTCGCAGAAGCGCACAGTCAACGATCAGGCCCGCCACGGTGGCCAGGTTGCGCAGTTCCAAAAGATCCGTGGTGACACGGAAGTTCCAGTAGAATTCATCGATCTCGTTTTGGAGGTTGCGCAGGCGGGTGGCGGCCCGTTGCAAGCGTTTGGTTGTACGCACGATACCCACGTAGTCCCACATCAGCCGACGGATTTCGTCCCAGTTATGGTAGATGACCACCAATTCGTCGACATCGTTGACTTGGCCGCTGATCCATTCGGGTAGGTCCACAGGCCAAGTGCTCCCGTCCGGGAGGGGACGACTGGCCAGGGACTGGTAACAGCGATGGGCGACCACCACGGCTTCCAAGAGGGAATTGCTCGCGAGGCGATTGGCCCCATGCAGGCCCGTGCAGGCGACTTCCCCGATCGCAGAGAGACCCGCTAAACTGCTTGA
>JAYVTN010000215.1:0-3586 GCA_043788785.1 Spartobacteria bacterium
CCCCACTCCCGCCAATCGCCCGGCCAATACCTACCTGAGCGGGGAGGAAAGCCTCGCCTACCTCACAGTCCCCGAGGGCTGCAAGATCGAGTACATTGCCTCCGAAAAGGAGTTCCCGGAACTCATCAACCCGGTGCAGATGAATTTCGATGCCAAAGGCCGCCTCTGGATCGCCGCTTGGCCCGCTTACCCCGAGACTACCCCGACCACCAAGGTCTTTGATAAACTCCTGGTTTTCGACATCGATCCCAAGACTGGCAAATTTGCCAAATGCACCACCTTTGCCGATGGGCTCAACTGCCCGACAGGTTTCCAGCTCTACAAGGACGGGGCTTTGGTGATGCAGTCGCCAGATATGCTCTTCATGCGGGACACTGATGGGAACGGCAAAGCCGATACCAAGGAGCGCATCGTGCATGGATTGGATGCTGCCGATTCCCATCACGAAACCAATTCGATTTGCTACGAACCCGGCGGCGCAGTCTATTTCAGCGACGGCGTCTTCCATCGTACCAATGTGGAAACCCTCACGGGCCCCGTTCGCAACGTAAACGGCGCCATCTACCGGTTCGAACCGCGGACGAGCAAGTTCGAGCGCCACGTCCCATACGGCTTTGCCAATCCACATGGCCGCGTATTCGATTACTGGGGCAACGATCTAGTCACGGATGCCACCGGCAATGCCAATTACTTCGGCCCAGCCTTCAGCGGGCACCTCGATAGCGGCAGCCATCCCGGCATGCACGAGTTCTGGAGCCGGCCTTCGCGCCCATGCCCCGGCACTACGATCCTCAGCAGCGGCCATTTCCCGGACGACTGGCAAGGCACCTTCCTCAACGCGAACGTCATTAGCTTCCAAGGTATTTTCCGGGCGAAGATCACCGAGGACGGCGCGGGAATCAAAGGCACCACCATAGAACCCGGCCTGCTACAAGCCGACGTGGCCAAGAACCCCAACTTCCGGCCCTCAGGAATGGCCGTGGCGCCCGACGGCTCGATCTATGTCATGGACTGGTCGCAGATGCTCATTGGCCATCTCCAGCATCACCTGCGGGATCCGAACCGCGACCATCAGCATGGCCGCATTTATCGGATCACCTACCCCAGCCGCCCATTGCTCACACCCAAGAAGATTGCGGGCGAATCCATCGCGAACCTTGTGAGTCTGCTTAAGGAACACGAGGATAACGTGCGTTTGCGTGCCAAGATCGAGCTCGATACGCACGACTCAAAGCAGGTCATAGCCGCCGTTGCCGCTTGGGAGAAGGCTCTCGACAAGAAGGAGCCCACCTACGAGCACAATCGTTTGGAAGCACTCTGGGTCCACCAGTGGCATAATGTGGTCAACCTCGCGTTGCTCAATGACGTGCTCAAGTCTACCGAACCACGTGCCCGCGCCCAAGCCGTTCGGGTCCTGTGCTACTGGCGCGACCGGGTCCCCAATGCCTTGGATCTCTTGGCCACCGCGATCAAGGACACAGCACCCCGGGTCCGTTTGGAAGCCGTACGCGCGTTAAGTTTCTTCAACGGAGCTGATACGCCCAAAGCCATCGCGCTGGCCCGCACAGTTGAGAACGAGAAGGATTACTACCTCAACTACTGTTTCAAAGAGACCGTCAAGCAACTCGGTTCGTTACCCGAAGGCAAAGAGCTCACCAAGGATCCCATGCTCCAAGCCAAGCTGCGGAGCGAACCCGATGCCAGCTACGGCCCGACGGACAAGGCTCTCTCCAAGGACGACCTCAAGGCCTATCAACTAGGCAAGGAAGTCTTTAACCGCGAAGCCCATTGCGTGACCTGCCATCAAGGGGATGGAAAAGGCGTCGATAACGTTTACCCGGCATTGGCCAAGAGTGACTGGCTCGAAGGCAACACCGAGCGTGCCATAAAAGTCGTGCTCAAGGGCCTTTATGGTCCCCTCTCCTTCCAAGGCAAGACCTACGGTCCCGATAAGGGCACCCCGCCAATGATGGGCTTCGGGCAGCTCCTCAAGGATGACGAACTGGCCGGCGTTTTAACTTACGTGCGTCAGTCCTTTGGGAACAATCTCCCGGCCATCACGGCCGAGGAAGTCAAGAAGGTGCGCGCTGCTACCACCGAGCGCACCAATTTCTATACGGTTGAGGAAATCCTGAAGGAGCATCCCCTTAAGTAACCTGCGATTGTCATTACGGCCCCGGGTCAAAAGCCCGGGGCCGTTTTGTTTCTGCGGGCCAGCGGGGGAGATTCTCAAGCCGAGGCGCCGAGCACGCGCAGACAGCGCTCGTTGATTGGAGCCGACTACGCCCTGCTTCCCCGCCGACACAGATCTCCACTCAGTCGGGGATCGTAGGCCGCTCAGTCGTCATTCGTCATTCTTTGCCAAGCCTCCAATCATCCGGTACAGATGCGCCCACGATGTTTGGCTGTCTCAAGCTCCTTATCCGTGCCGGTTGGGCACCAGGTAAGGTGACCGGATGCGCATGGACCACAGCCGCACTCGACGGGGTCTCCACGGTCGACTGCTTCCCGTGATAGATCATCTCCGGCACAGGCGGAGGAGCCGACAGCGGCGCGGACGCCACGCCGACATTGGTCATCCGGATCGGGCGAATCGTCCCATCTGCCTCGTAATGCACGTGCTCAATACAAATGCTGCGGGCTTTCGGCCTGGATCCTGTGCGGCCTGCCGCGTTCCATCGGTGGTAGAGGATGTATGGAGCCCCACTTACGGGATGATGCAGAAAACAGTGGTGACCGGGCCCCCAGTGTTCCTCGCTACTCCTCAATAGGCAGTCCCCGTATGTCCATGGCCCGAAAGGCGAAGGTGCCGTGCTGTAATGGATGCAATAGCTGGCATCTCCGAAATGCCCATGGCTATAGGACAAATAATAGACGCCGTTGCGGTAGTGCATGAAGGATGCCTCGGTGAATTCCCTCGGCGTTTCCACCGCCCACTCCCGTCGGATCCGCACCAGGTCGGCCTCCATTTCGAAGACCCGCAACCGGGCACCCGCACTGCCCCCGCAATAGAGCAAAACCCGCTGAGAAACAGGATCGCGGAAGACCATGGCATCGATGGCTTCAAACCCAAGGCCGCCAGTTAGAAGCGGGCGTCCACTGTCCACAAAGGGACCAAGGGGGCTCTCGGCGACCGCCACCCCAATACGGCTGGGCTTGGCATGCTGTGGCCCGACCGAGAAGTACAAGAAGAATCGGTTCGCGCTATGGAAGATGCCCGGCGCCCAGGCGCAATGGAGCCGACGGCCATCCTCTCGCACCCAGGAGACGTTTCGCAGGTCAAAGACAGGGGCGTGCCGGGTCCAAGTAGTCAGATCGGCCGACGAATAGACATGGAACACCGGTTCGCTCGGCCGTGTTTGGCTGGTGGGATAGACCCAACACCGACCACCAAAGACGAGGACGTCCGGATCGGCGCCGGCAAACAATGGGTTCCCCGAAGGGGCCAGGACAAGAGGGATGCGCGGGGCCGAAGGGGCCCCAGAGAATTCTGGGAAGCGGGACATTCTGGGGGGATTCTGGGGGGATTCTGGGGGGATTCTGGGGGGATTCTGGGGGGATTCTGGGGGGACTTGGCGGGCGGTTC
>JAYVTN010000216.1:0-4732 GCA_043788785.1 Spartobacteria bacterium
GTTCCGGCCATGATCCGCTTCTATCTAGACCAGGAGCCGATTCTCCAGAACGTGCCGACGTTCCTAACGATGTTCGAGAAGGATCGCCGGTACGTGCTCGACCACATTCCGGATCTGGTCATCAAGAGCGCCAATGAAAGCGGCGGATACGGGATGCTCATTGGGCCGCACGCAACCAAGGAGAAGCACGAGCAGTTCCGCAAAGCCATCATCGCAGATCCACGCAACTATGTCGCCCAACCGGTCATTTCGTTATCGCGCAGCCCGAGCTATTGTGACGGGGTCATCGAAGGCCGCCATATCGATTTGCGGCCTTACATCCTTTATGGGGAGAAGATCACCATCATCCCGGGCGGCTTGACCCGCGTAGCCCTCCAAAAGGGCTCCCTGGTGGTCAACAGCTCCCAAGGCGGCGGGAGCAAGGATTCCTGGGTCGTTGACGAAGATTAAAGAACCAAGAGAACGCACATGCTTTCACGAGTCGCAGATTCCCTCTACTGGATGTCGCGCTACATTGAGCGCGCGGAAAACAACGCCCGCATCCTGGACGTCAATTTGCAGGTGACCTTGGACAGCGACCATACCAGGCCCGTGGAGGAACGCTTGGACTGGCTGCCGATTTTGGCCACCCTCGAAGACCAGACCGTCTTCCACAAGCATTTCCCAAAGGTCGATGCCGCCTCGGTCTGCGAGTTCGTCACCTTCTCGCAGGAGAACCCCAACTCCATCTTTTCAAGCATCGCCCGGGCCCGGGAAAACGCGCGGACCGTGCGCGAATACATCTCCAGCGAGATGTGGGAGCGCATCAATGCTCTGTACCTGTGGCTTAACTGTCCGGATGCTCGCCAGGCATACGTGAGCGGCGCCATCGATTTCTACCGGCACATTGTCGACGCTTCCCACCAATTCAGCGGCACCTCGGACGCCACCCTCACACAAGGCGAAGGTTGGAATTTCATCCAGGTGGGGAAGTATTTGGAACGGGCCGATTCGGCATCGCGCATCTTGGATCTCAAGTACCACATTCTGCTGCCGCACGGGGAAGAGGTGGGTGGGACCGTGGACACCGTCCAATGGCAGGCAGTGCTGAAGTCTTGCAGTGCGTTCGAGGCCTATCGCAAGGTCAATTACGGGCAAGTGACCCCCTGGAAGGTCGCCCAGTTTATCATCTTGCATGAGAGCTTTCCACGTTCGATCCGGTTCTGTGCCGATCAACTCGACAAAGCCTTGCATCGGATCAGTGGCTGCGACCGGGCCCATTTCTCCAACCCCGCCGAGCGCTTATCGGGCAAGTTGCTTTCTGATCTGCATTACACCAGCATCGAAGACATTTTCCAAGGGGGCCTCCACCAATACTTGGACAATATCCAGTTGCGATTGATTGAAGCCGCAGCAGCCATGCGCCGCCAGTTCTGCGAGTGGATGGAAACCGCAGCGTAGACAGGATTCGCGGGAACACAGGATTGGAGGCCGGGATTGCGTGGCTCTAAAATCCCACACGCACAATCCCGACAATCCCGACGCGGGGACGCAGCCCCGCTTTTGGCGGCGCAGCCCACGGGCATCCGGAAAACAAAAAAAACGCGGCTGACACGAGGTCAGCCGCGCTTTTTCAACTAAATCAGGCTAGATCTTGATGATCGGCAGGAGGAGTTTTGCCGCAGGGAACGTGAAGGTTGCTGCACCGCTATCCACCACGAGCACAAATCCATCGATTGGAACATCGTCCGGATCGAGGGAGCCTTGCGGCTGGTAGGTAGGCGCCCCGACAGGAAACTCCGTGCCCCCCTCACTGTAGTCAAAGGTACGGTCCCGATCCACATCCGCTCCGATGAAGCTGGCAACAATGCCACTGATGCCGTTTACGGCGTTCGTGTCAGTGACCGCGTTTCCAATGGTCCCGCCCGCGACGATCGCGGCAATCCGAGTGGCAATAACGTTAGTGATGTGGCCGTTGCGGGCGTTGGAGAAGACGCCATTGAGCGCACCGCCCCGTCCTGCGGCTAGTCCCCCCATGCCGTTGTTACCATCTCCATTCAGGTTGAAACTGCTGTCGAAATCCCCGATGTCACCTGAGCCGGTGATCTTCACCTTATTGATGGATCCACCCATTCCTGGGGTTCCAAGGGTCGAAGCGCTACCGCCGTCTCCGGCACCAATAATGCGGGCGAACTCCGTGACGGCGAAATTGATGTTACTAATGTCTGCACCCTTCCCGGCAATACCTGTGCCAGTGTTTCCGCCACTCCAGCCCATTACCCGGAGTTTGCCCGCAGTGCCGCTGATATTGGAAATCGGCCCGGCATCTCCGCCGTCCGCTCCATTGTTTCCGTTCCCGTTGGAGCCGTCGTAGCCAAACGCGACATTGGATTGTGGCCCTTTGAATGACACGGCATTTAAAGCGCCGCCATCACCGCCGCTTTTGCCAGAACCGCTTCCAGCACCGCCAGTGCCCGCATAAATGTACCAGACGGACTGTGCGCCGAAGCTGTCGTTGACCTTGATGTTGGTAGTGGAACCACCATGGCCCCCATTTCCGGTTCCGTTCGCGTTCCCCCCGTAATAACCGCCGATGTATGCTTCGTTGGTGAGGTCTCCAAAGCTGTTCACGGTAACATTGTTCAAGCTGCCCGCGTTCCCACCATCTCCGTTCGTGGCATGCGAGCTGCCGGCATTTGCGGAATAAATCCCGAGTCCGTCCAGGCCACCTTTATTAGTAACCGTGATACCAGAGGTGTTTCCAGAATCCCCACCATTTCCAGTGGTTCCATAGGCATCGCCGCCTCCACCAGCCCCCATGTAGGCGCCATTACTGATGTAACCGAGGTTTGTAGCGGTCACGCCGGTAAGGTCGCCGCCGCGTCCGCCATTTCCGCCGTTGTTCCCGCTATTGCCGCCACGACCGCCGTAGATGGAGAATTTATCGTCTGCTTGGACTGCTGTGACATTTACCTTGCTGACGGTCCCGCCATTTCCACCGTTGCTATTTGCAGTACCACCATAGCCGCCCTGTCCGCCTTTAACGATGATCCTATCTGAAGTGTAACCCAGGGCATTGAGAGTTGCGCCAATCACGGCGCCCCCGTGACCGCCAACGTGGCCAGTTCCCCCAGCGCTTCCACCGTCCCCGCCCAAGATGGAGGCGTCCCTGAACCCGACGATGAAGTTAACCACCCCGGCGGTGAGGTCTCCCCCATCCCCGCCATTGCCGTCTGCTCCGTTGCCTCCAGTACCCGCCTGCATTGTTAGATAACCGTTTACTGCGTTTAGAGACATGGAAGACTTCGAGATGGCTCCACCCTTCCCGCCTGCGGTCGGACCGGAGCCTCCGTTGCCCCCAAGGATTTTAGCGTCCCCAATATACCCCAGAGACTTGATCAGGGAACCCGAGACCGCTCCACCATCGCCACCGGTTCCAACCGTTCCCTGGGCGGATCCACCATTTCCTGCGTATACTTTCAGCGCCCTATAATCGGTGCTATGCACGTCGAGGGTTGAGTTACTCACAGAACCACCCGCGCCGCCGTCGCCTCCCGCCGATCCACTGTTACCGCCGTTGCCTCCAAAGATACGGGAATCCCGGTTAGCGTAAGCCGCCGTCATGGTCGCCTTGGTCACCGCGCCGCCCGCGCCGCCGTCGGCAGTCTGGCCGCCCCCTGATCCACCTGCCCCTGCGGAAATATCCGCTCTATTGCTGATATAGCCTAAAGAATGAAGCGAAGCAGAAGAGACCGAGCCTCCCGCGCCACCCGTGAAAACACCAGTGGCTGCGTTGCCCTCCGCCTTTCCTCCCTGGCCCGCGGAGATAATTGCGGTCCCGGCGCTATAGAGCATTCCGACGATCCCGACAGACACATTTGAGACGTTCCCGCCACTCCCACCGTTTCCACTCGCGGGCGCATCTCCTCCGGCGCCTGTAGTGATGGCAACAGAATCGTGGAGCATGCCCGTGGAAATGCTTGATGCGCTGATTGCCCCGCCTGCGGCGCCGTTGCCTGCCGTTTGGCCTCCTTTTCCTCCCTTACCCGAAATGATTGCAACTGTGCTAGAGACGTCGTTCGCGGAAATCAGTGCTTTTGTGATCGAGCCGCCTGCGCCACCTTCACTCTTGCCGCTCCCGCCATTACCGCCGTATCCGCTGGTGATGCTGATGTCACTTTCGACGTAGCCAAGCGCCTTGATCGAAACGCCGCTGATTGACCCACCCACTCCGCCTGTGAAGCCATCGCCAGCCTGCACGGAACCCCCGTTGCCGGCATAACTGCCAAGTCTGCCATAGCTGTGGTTTATCTGAGTGGAAACGCCCAGGATAGATCCTCCGGCCCCGCCGTTGCCACCCTGCGCCCCGCCGTAACCACCATCCCCGGCGAGGAACTCCGCGTCATCGCCACTGAAATTACCGGTCATGGTTGCTTTGGAAATGGACCCGCCGGCTCCACCTGCAGCCACCCCACTGCCGCCATCTCCAGCGTCTCCCGCGTAGACGTAAAGTCCGCTTTCCGCATAACCCAAGCATTTCACCGAGACATTTGAAACCGAGCCGCCATTGCCGCCCGTGAATTTGTTTGTCTCGGTTACGCTGCCTCCGGCGCTCCCGCCGTCCCCTGCGTAGACATAGAGATAATTGTTGTTCCCGTTACTGAGGATGGAGGAATTGGAGACTCCACCGCCTGCTCCGCCGCCTGCTCCGCCGCTGCCGCCGTTACCTCCATCGCCACCGAACAAATAACTA
>JAYVTN010000217.1:0-3470 GCA_043788785.1 Spartobacteria bacterium
TACGCGCTGGGGGTTGCCTCTGCAACGGACGCGCCCCTTACCTGGGATAGCACCACGGATCCCGATTACGACGTCGCCAGCCAGTGCAAGCTTTCCGGCGACGCTTCGGGGATCTCGCCCAACTGCGCGTTGTGGGGCCAGCAAGCCAAGCTGCTGCGCTTCGCCGCGTACGGAGCCACCAACCAGGCCAAAGGCTTGTCCGGCCGCTTGCTCAGCCCGGAAGAAGCCTGCGCGAAGATCGGCCTGCGCGGCATGGTAGATGAATCCCGGTACCAGTCCGGCACGTCCAAGACCTCCATCGTCGGAGCCAAGGTGTTGCTCTTCTCCTCCTACGGGACCAGTGGCGAGGATTCCAGCAACTTCAAGACCGCGCGCGGCGTCACCCAGCAGGGCGGCCGGTTCGCCGTCTACGTCCGCCAGCTCTCGGTCAAGATGTGGGAGATCGTTGTCGAGTGCTACGAAACCGAGTTCTGCGCCGCCACCCTGGGCGTGCGCACGCTCTCCATCAGCTAACACCTCCCCCCCTGGGGAAATCGCGGGGCGCCGGTTGGTTTGGCCGGCGTCCCGCACCCCTCCTCTTTTTTTGGATATGCGTTGGACCACCATCACTGCCGATCATCTCAAGGCCGCCGGACACGGCGCCATCGTCGACCGCGCCCGCACACTGGCCGTCGGCAGCCTCGATCCGGTGCAGGAATCCATCGCGGATGCCCTGGCCCGCGTACGCCGTGCCGTCGCGGCTGGCAACGTACTCGATGCCGACCCGGCCACCGTTCCAGCCAGCCTTAAATCCGTGGCAATCCGGATCGCGTTGTATGCGCTCATGGAGCGGATCGGCGCACCGCTCAGCGATGACCAAAAGGATACACGCCGCAACGATAACAGCGATCTGAACCGGATCACGGATAACCGGTTGCGCGTGGAAGCTCCGGACACACCGGCCGCCACAGGCGAGATGCAGGCCGTTGGCCGCGCGATCGAAGCGGTCAACGTGCCAACCCGGCAGACCGGGCGCGAAAGGAACCGCGGACTATGATCACGGAGCTTGCCACCAAAGCATTGGCATTGATGACGCCCGCCCAACGGGCCGAAGCCGAGTCGCTGATTGCTGATCTAAGCCGGACCGCCAACGCTGCGGAAGACACGCTGGCCGCAGCGAAAGCCCGCGCCGCCAAGGCGTTCGAAGCCGACATGGCCCCCGTGGTCGATGCCGTCGTCGCCGCGCTCCAGTGCGGCGACGCCGCCGCCCTAAAAGGCCTGCGCGCCCTGCTCCCGACTTTGCTTGCCCAGGTCAACGCCAGCCCCGTGCTCGCCGATCTCCTGGCCATCCAACTCGGCAGCGCCTTCCTAGCGTCCCTTTCCTCCGCGGAGTCCATCCCGTCCATCAAGTCCATCCCGTCCATCCCGTCCATTCCCCAGGCATGATCACCTTCGACAACGATCCCGTGGTCACCGAAGCGCTCGCACAATGGCGCAGCCGGTCGCATTTCCCGACCGAGCTCTCCAGCGCCGATCTCCGGGCGTTCTCCCGCGAGCTCCGGATGCGCTCCGTGTTCAGCGCCCGCATGACCAATGCACACGCCGTCCAGCGGCTGCAGGAGGTCCTCGACGACATGCTCAGTGGGAAATCCAATCTAGCCACTGCCCGCTTCGATCTGATGCGCGAGATCAAATGCCTCGGGTACGATCCCATGACCGGGTTCCCGCAGGACATGGCCGACGTGCCGCCTGCCGAGCGCGACTCCATCCGCGATCTCTCCAGCGAGGCACGCATTGATCTCATGCTGGAGACCAATATGCGCGTGGCCTCCAATTACGGCCGCGTGGTGGCTGGCAACGGGGAGTATGCCCGGTACGCCTATCCCGCGTGGGAGCTGGTCCGCCTCTACACCAGGACAGTCGAACGCGGCACGCCCAAAAGCCGGACTGCAGGGTGGAACCAGCGCTGGAGCGATGCAGGCGACAGCACCGGCTGGATCGGGGCCATTGACGGCCCGATGGTCGCCCTCAAAGACGCACCGATCTGGCAGGCCCTCGGCGACGGCGCCGGTGGCTACGAGGACACGCTCGGCAATCCCTTTCCCCCATTTGCCTTCGGGAGCGGCATGGCTTTCCGCGCCGTGCCACGGGCAGAGGCCAAGGCGTTCGGTCTTTTGGACGGCAACGCCCGGCCTGAGCCCATGCAAGCACAGATGGCACCGGACACGAAGGAAGTTGCGGCCGCATTCCTGCGGCTCTCACCCGAACTGCAGGCCGAACTCCGGAGGGAACTCGCCGCATGAACGTCCAGATCACGGTCTCAACCGACAAACTCAGCCTCGCGCTCCGGAGCGCTGTATCTCAATTGTCCGGAGAAGGGGCAACGGGGATGGCAAAGGCTATGGGAGTCGAAGTCCAAAACAAGAGTGTCGACCACCTGCGCGGCTTGGCCGCCAGCCGTCACGACACCGCCAACCGGCTCGGGGCCGCGCCCTCGGGGCATCTGGCGCAAGCTGCCGAAAAAGTCGGCGCAGCCTCGGCCGTGACCACGATAAGCGGGGGCGGCTCCAACATAGCGGTGCTGGCCATTAACCATCCCGGCATGGTCCGCGCCTTTCGCGATGTCACCATCGTGCCGACCACGAAAAAGTTTCTCGCAATCCCGCTCGCGGCCATCGCCTACAACCGCAAGCCAAGCCAGTTGACCGACGAAGGCCACAACATGTTTGTCCTGCGCAGCAAGGATTCAGGCAAGGACCGGCTCATACTCGCCGAGAAACAAGGCGACTCGATCATGCCGCTTTATCTGCTGGTCCGCAGCGTCACCCAAAAGCAGGACCGCACCCTACTGCCGAGCGATGACGAGTTCAGCGAAGCCGCAGTCACAGGCATCTCCAATTACATCCAACAAAAGCTGACCGAAGCGGGCCTGCTCTGACCCTCTCCATTCGTATGATCAACATCACCTTCGACCCCATCACCGGCGCGGCCCGGCTCGCCGCAGCCGCCACGATCAAGCTCGGCGCAGACGTGCCCGTCCAAATCGTATTCGCGACCGCGCCCGGCGACGTATCCAGCCTCCAGCTCGCCCTGGGCACTGATAGTACCGCTCCAGCGGTACTCGCCTTCACCGAGACGTTCACCGCCGAGAACGATACCACCTGGACCGCGCTCCTGGACGCCGCCGATACCCGGCTGGTTGCCTACATGGCGGGCAAAGGCCCCGTGCCCGTCTCCGCCGAGCTCGTGGCCGTCATTGACGGCGTCCGCCAGGTCGCGCCCAACCTCCAGGTCACCGTGCAACCGCGCATCATCGACGGCCCCGGGACCACCGAAGGCGGCCCGACCTACCTCACCGAGGCGCAGATCGCCGCCCTTTACGCCACGCGGTCAGCCTTGGCGGCCGCCATCACATGGACCGTCATCACCGGTGCCCACGCCGCTGTGGCCGGGGAGAAGCTTGCCGCCAACACCACCGCCGCCGCGTTCAC
>JAYVTN010000218.1:0-5058 GCA_043788785.1 Spartobacteria bacterium
GGAAGTTCTCAAATGAGCTGGTGCCGTTGTTTTTCGGCCCTGATCGCCCCGGGTTGGGCTTTATGGCCCAGGGAGCCGAAAAGGGGCCGGTCGTGGTCATTCCTATTCGCCCGGGCATTTCCCAAGCCCAATTCTTTCTTCTACGACGCGCCCGCAACCCGGGGGTTATCGGTGCAGCTGTTTCGGTGATGGGGGGCGGGAGGGAGTTGGTTCCATCCGGATCGGCGGGTGCGTGTCCTCCGGGTCCAAGGCGCAACCGCGTGGTCGTGGAAACTGCGGATCCATGGAGAGCCGATTGGCCGACGGTTTAGGGACGGAAAACGTGGACTGCACCGGTAGGGCAGTCGATCTGGATGGCACTGTGGGTGCCTACGTTAGGATCGGACGGAACCCCGGGCACTGCGGTCCCGTGGCAGGCTTGGAGGCCGATTTCTATGCAGCGGCGGGTGCCGTTCGCATTGCTGGCATACTGGATCCTGGCAATACCTTGAGGACCAAAATGGATTACTTTGACAAACTGGTGTGTGGGGGCCCCTTGGGGCCACTCGATATCGGTGACAGCCCGGCAAGACGGATGGCCCAACCGGTAAAACTGGTTAACGCTCTGCCTTCCGGAAGCCCACCCCATAGGCCCGGTTTCGGGGACCTCGCCAAGAGATACCGCGATATGGACCTGGTCGAACTGCCAGGGCCTGCCGAGCACCTGGAGGTGGGTGCCGGCTTTGGGCCATGAACTCGTGGGGTGCCGGAAATCATAGCCACTGGTGCCGTCGGGACACTCGAAGAGCACCACGCGGATTTGTCCCACGCCGGCCTTTTGGATGCCCGTGGTTGCTGTCGGGACGGGATCGGTTTCCTGGAAGCCTACAAACACATGGCTGTTGTTTGCCATGGCATGCGTTCGGGCCTCTTCCAGTAGCCAGGCGATCGTGGACGTCGCGTGGGCAAGATTGCCTGCGTGTTGAATGCGATCAAAGGCAGGAATCAGCGCTCCGAGCAAGAGGGCGAGGAGAACGGTAACGGCCAGTATTTCCAGCAGCGTGAATCCAGTCCGCCCCCGGGTAGGGTAAGTGAGCACTGCCCGGAATCGAAGCGCCGCAGGCAGGAGGATTTCAGGTTGTGCAAGGATCCGCCCATAAGCGAATGCCCACCCCGGTGCCCCGAAAAGGGAATGGCCCTGCCGATGTTTGTCCGAACCTCAACGTCCGGTAAGCCCCTGGGGTCTTAGTGAAGGGGTCTCTATACCCGCACATACCGAGTGACGGGGCCGGGGATTTGTGGATAAGCTCAGGATTCTGGGGCTGTAGCTCAATGGTTAGAGCAGGCGACTCATAATCGCTTGGTTGGGGGTTCAAGTCCCTCCAGCCCCATCTGCCTGCCACAGCTGCGGACCGCAGCAGGAGTGGGAGGGTTGCAAGGCCGGGGGGGGGGAAGGAGGCCTCACTCGGACCTAAGGGATCAACAGGAGGGGAGAGCACGGGTGTTTTTGCCCCACGTTCGTCTATTTGAGGGTGAGCCCCGCAGCAGGCCCCGACAGCGGCCCGACTTGGGAAGGCCAAAGGCCTGGTCTCAGCCCCCAGCCCAGGGCAACGCCCTGGGATTTGGCGCCACCCACGGCCAAGCCCTGAAGGGGCGCCCTAATTCCCCTCTGGGGTGAACACCGTTTTGATTGCGGCGTTCGGGCTACGGGTAGGACGCCCTTACAGGCCCGTTGGGGCGAATAGGCCCACGGCCTGATTCCCACCTGCCAACGGCCCCGACTTGGGAAGGCCAAAGGCCTGGTCTATCCCCAGCCCAGGGCAACGCCCCTGGGTGCAACCCCGGGTATCGGGGCCCCAAGAACGCACCCCGCTATTTGATCTTATCCGAGCGCAAATACGCGATAATATCCGCGAGGCCCTGAGGGGTCAGGCCGAGGGTGTCGGCGGAGAACATCAGGGAGCGATTGAGAGGCGTGAGCGACTTGATTTTGGAGCGGGCAACGGTTTGGGTCTGGGCACCCATGGATTTAATAATCACCGGATCGGCATTGCCCACCACGATGCCATCAATGGTCAGGCCGTCGTTGGTGATCAGGCGCTGGCCCTCGTAGCCGTGGGAAATATCGGCTGAGGGGTTAATGATCGAGGTGAGGATGACCTCCGGGGGTTGGGTCCTTCCAAAGGCGGTCAGGTCAGGCCCCAGCTCGCTGCCTTTGCTGCCGATTTTGTGGCAGGTGTAGCAGGCCGCAACGGCCGTTTCGCCCCGGGCAGCGTTGCCTGCGAGCGCCAGGATTTCCGCAGCTGGCGGCTGTTTGGAAGGCACGGGCTCAGGAGTGATGATGCTCACCAGCGGCACTTCCGGTTTCATGAGCCCCTTATCGACGAGCACTTTGTTCACTTCCAAGGCCTTCCAATCGTTGTTTTTGCGGTCATTAAGCCACCAAAGGGCAGTCGGGGCGGCAGGGAAGCTCGTATCGGCGGCGAGATCCGCCATGGCTAGGACCGCCTCAGGGGTGGGGATGAAGGCGAGCGCGTTCATCATCAGTTTGCGCTCTGGAAGGCTCAATGAGGCTGCCAAAGCCCGTGCCCGCAGGCCGGGCACCGATTCCGGCGCGCCGAGCCGCCAGGCCAGCCAGGCGAAACTGGTGGACCACTGGAGCGCATCGGCTCCACCTGCGGTGCCAAACGCCGTACGCAGGGCCGCGTAGATGCCCGCTTCCTTGCCCGCCGCGCCGGTTCCGAACGCTTCGAGATACGTGCGATCCTGACCGTCAAAGCCACGCGCAATTTCAACCAAAATGGCCTGGCTCTGCTCGATGGGAACATCGCGCATCGTCAGCGCCACTTCGCGGCGGACGGCAGCGGACGGGTCCTTCGCCATGGCCGCAGCCATCGGTAGCACGTTCTGTTCGGCGCGCCGCAGGGCGCGATAGGCCACCAGGCGAACGGAGTCCTCCTTGGAGTGAAGCAGCGGGGTGACCCGGGCCACGCCCGCTGGCCCCATCTGGGCAAGCAGCCAGATCCCCCGTGCCGCGATATAGGGGTTGGGATCGCTGAGCAGGGCCGCCACTGCGGGCACCGCTTTTTCCTGCTGCGCTTTCAAACGGGTGAAGCCGCTGTTTCGCACGTTGACCGCAGGGCTGCGCAGCGCACCAATCTGGCCTTCAGTGGTCGCCAGGTTGAGCTTGGGAACCTTCGATTTGAACCCCACCGGGGCGATCCGGTAAATCGTGCCCGCGGTCAATTTATCAAGATCCGCGTGCCCGCCCACCCGAGGATCGTACCAGTCGGCCACATAGATGGCCCCATCGGGTCCGACCGCCACATCCGACGGCCGGAAGCGCACCTTGATGTCATTGCTGGTTTTGCCGCCGAGGAAGTCTGAGCCGGCAAAATCCTTCTCCTTGTTAGAGGTGAGGAAATCGGTGCGCTCGAGCTTAAATCCGGCCCCGTCGGGTTTTGGGAGGTAACCAAAAATCACGTTGCGTCCCGCCTCGCAGCTTAACAGCAAGCCGTTCCACTCCTTGCCGAGCGCCCCATTTTCATAAAAGGCGATCCCGGTCGGGGAGCCGCCGCCATAGACATCGCCTGAAGGCATGGTGCCGGGATCCTCCTGACGCCACTCCGCGGTCGGCACGTCCTGGCCGGGACGCCTATCCGCGTTCCAGCTGCGCTGCCCATCTTTGGAGGCAAAACCCGCGTTCCCGAATTCCAGGATCGGGGTCACGCGGCAAGCCGGTGGATCGTCGTTGTCGTTCTGAAAGAGATCCCCCAGCGAGGTGACGGTTTGCTCAAAGCTGTTCCGGTAATTGTGGCCGATGATATGGACCTGGGTCCCATCGGGGTTCATGCGCGCGGTAAAGCCGCCAATCCAGACATGGCCATCGTCGCTCTTTTGTCCGGCGATATCCTGCATCATGTAGGGGCTGCCCATGCGGAAGATTTTCCCGGATTTATCCGTAAACTGCGCCCCGGTGTTCCCCTGATTGAAGTACCATTGGCCATCGGGACCCGCGGTCAGGGAATGGAGGCTATGGTCGTGGTTGCGGCCGCCAAACCCGGTCAGGAGCACCTCCCGCTTATCCACGGCCGGGTCGAACTTCCCGTCCTTATTAACGTCCGTGTAAACAATCAAGTCCGGCGGCTGGGAGACGACCACCTTGTCGTCGAGCACCGCGATCCCCAGCGGAGCAATAAACCCCGGCTCCTGGACGAAAACGGAACTTTTGTCGGCCACGCCTTTGCCGGTGGTATCTTCAAGAACCACGATGCGGTCGCCTTCCTTGCGGCGGCTGGTGTGACTGCGATAGTTAACGCCCTCGGCCACCCAGAGGCGCCCATCCTTGTCGAAGTCGATATTGGTTGGATTATAAAGCGCCGGGGTGGTCGCCCAGACGGTCACCTCCAACCCTGCCGGCACTGAAAAATGATCCGTCGAGACCAGGCCCGGATCCTGCACGGCGTCGGGTCGGGCGTCCAGCTGGGCGAGTTCGCCGGGATCCTTGCTGAAGACCCAGAAGACCACCGTCGCACCCGATTTCTGGCTCAATGCGCTTTCATCGATTGCTCCCTTGGCCTCAAATTTCACCACATCGGCCGGCAAATCGTAGGTCACCACTGCCGGTGCATGGGTGCTAAACCCAAAGGTTACATCTTGGCCGTTGACCCGAAGCGGCTTTTTGCCGTCCGCGCGGGTATTAAGCGCCATCGTGCCCCAGCCCAGTTTGGTCGCCTTGGGAGTCAACTCCGTAAGTTTGATCCGCGATCCATCCGCCTTGATCAGCACGGGTTCGATCCAAACGGCCCAATCGGCGCTAATTCCGTCCCCGGCTTCGCTTGCTACCAAGTAGAGCTCCTTCGCTCCGCGCAGGTCGGCCGAAACCGTCACAATCTCCGAATGAACAATCCCGGAGGAATAGAGGGCCCCTTTGTCAGGGACCGACGAGGCCGCCAAAAGTGGTAAGCTAAACGCGATGGAAACGGCGAGAACGGTAGGGGCGAAGGGAACTTTCATGTCGGGTTATAACAATTAAAAAATGGCTACGGGGAATATCCGAGGTTAGCGACTTTAAAAAAG
>JAYVTN010000219.1:0-11592 GCA_043788785.1 Spartobacteria bacterium
TTCGGGGGGTTCGGGGGGTTCGGGGGGTTCTGTTCCGTTCGGCGCGATTCTGCGGGACTCTTTGGGGGAATTACTTCTTGCCGGCGCGGTTCTCGGTTCCTTGCCGTAGCCGGGCGATATTTGCGCGATGCCCATAAACGACCAAGGCAGCCGCGGCGATTGAGAAGTAGAGGTTAACCCTACCGGGATCAGGCCCTAGGAATCCAAGCGCGAGCACGATTAGCGGCAGAGCCACCGCCCCGACAATGGAGGCCAGCGATACGTAACGGGTGAGCTTGAAAACCACGCCCCAGATCGCAAACACGATCACACTGGCCAACGGCATCAGGCCGATGATGACGCCCAGCGAGGTCGCCACCCCTTTGCCGCCCTTGAATCCCAGCCAGACTGGGAAGTTATGCCCCAGAATGCAGCCTAACGCTGCCAGGATCCCAATGAGCCCCGTGTAAGGACTCTGGATCCGCTCTGCCAGATAGAGAGCGCCCGTGACCGCAAGCCAACCCTTGGCCGCGTCGCAGAAAAAAGTAAGCAACCCCCACCTCCTCCCCAATGTACGCCAGACATTGGTGGCCCCGATATTGCCGCTCCCGTGTTGGCGGATATCGATTCCGCGGCTTTTGGCGATAATCAGGCCGAAGGGGATCGATCCCAACAGGTAGGCTGCCAGAAGGGCAAGAACAGGGCCAAAGGCGGTAGTCATCGGGGTCGGCATGCCTCCCGTTTGCGTGCCAGTTCAGCTTCGATTTTCCCCAGCGGCAGACAGTTGACCACCTCCTTGCGCGTCAACCAGCCTTTGCGTGCGGCCCCCACGCCGTACCACAAATGGTTGAGCTGTTGAACATGGTGCGCATCGGGATTGATGGAACATTTCACCCCTTTTTCCTTCGCCAACGGCCACCAACGCCAATCCATGTCCAAACGCCATGGGCTCGCGTTGAGCTCAATGATGGTTCCAGTGGCGGCAGCCGCCTCCAAGACCGCAGGCACGTCAACCCCATAGCCTTCCCGCGAAAGCAGTAATCGCCCGGTCAGATGCCCCAGCATGGTCACATGCGGATTGGAAATCGCACGGATCAGGCGCCGGGTCATTTCCGCTTCGGGCATCGAAAAAGAGGCGTGCACCGAAGCCACCACGTAGTCCAGTTGGCCAAGGATTTCATCCGGGAAATCCAAGGTCCCGTCCTTAAGGATGTCGCATTCCGTACCGGCAAATAAGCGGAAAGATTTGCCGAAGCCCTCGTTAAGCGCGCGGATTTCGGCGACTTGCGCCAATAAGCGGTTGGCGTCCAAGCCATGCGCCTGGATCGAGGATTTGCTGTGATCGGCGATCCCCAGATATTGCAACCCGAGTTCCTGGGCGGCCTCGGCCATCTCGACCAGGGTGCAGCGCCCATCGCTAGCGGTCGTGTGGTTGTGGAAAGTGCCGCGGAGATTTTCCAGTTCGATCAGGTCGGGAAGGGTGTGGTTTTCCGCTGCGGCGATTTCCCCGCGGTCCTCGCGCAACTCGGGTTGGACGTAATCCAATCCGAGGGCCGCGTAGAGGTCGCGCTCCTCGTGAATGGAAGGGATCGGTTGGGCTTCCACCCGGGTCCGGCGACCTTCGACCTTTGCGGCATCCTCCAGTCGATACTCATTGAGCGTCCAGCCCCGGGCCAACGCCCGCGAGCGCAGCACGATGTTGTGCTCCTTGGAGCCGGTAAAGTAGTTGAGCGCAAACGTGTACTCGCCATTCTTGACCACCCGCAAGTCGGCCTGGATGCCCGATTTCAGGCGCACACTCGACTTGGTGGCACCGCTGACAATCACGCTTTCGACCATCTCGTGCCCCACGAAAAACTGCGTCACCGTTGCGGGCTCATTAGTGGCCACGATGAAATCCAGGTCCCCGACGATTTCCTTCCGGCGCCGGTAACTGCCTGCGATGCTGGCGCGCAGGACATCGGGATGGTCGCGTAGTTCCTGGACCATCCGCTCTGCATCCCCGGCGATATCTCCGAGCCGGAAGCGGCCGGCATGCTTGGCTTGGGATTCGATTGCGGCGCAAATGTTATCTGCGGTTTTCTTGCCGAACCCCGCCAGGGCAGCGACCCGGCCGTCCTTGCAAGCGGCTTCCAATTCCGGGACGGAGGTCACGTTAAGTTGCTCCCAGACAGCCCGGATTTTCTTGGGTCCGAGTCCTTGGAGCTCAAAGAGCCCGAAAATACCCGGTGGGAACTCGGCCTTGAGCCGGTCGTGATATGCCAGCTCCCCGGTTTGGATGAGTTCCTGGAGCTTATCGGAGATTGCTTTGCCGATCCCGGCGATCTCGCCGAGCCGTTTTTCAGTGGCCATGGCCACCAGATCCCCTGTGAAGGTCTCCAATGCGCGGGCTGCATTGGTGTACGCACGAATCTTGAAGACGTTTTCCCCCTTCAGCTCCAGAAGCCGGGCGATCGACTCCAGAACGTCCACGATTTGCTCTTTGGTTAGTTGCGCCATCTCCCGACAATCTAGGTGGGCGACCAAAGGGCTGTCACGCGATATGGAGGGGCTGACCTGTCTGGCCTGTCTGGCCTGTCTGGCCTGTCAGACCTGTCAGACCTGTCAGACCTGTCAGACCTGTCAGACCTGTCGGACCTGTCGGACCTGTCGCCTTGGGCTTACAACCCGGAGCCGGCCTTGAGGGTCTGGCGACCTTCGTAGATGACGTCCTTGTAGGTGGCCCCCGCGGGAATCATCGGCAGAACGTGCTCGGTGTATGGCACCATCACGTCGAGCACATAGGCTTCCGTGGAGTCGAGCATGCGTTGCATGGCGGCTTTGAGGTCCTTCTTGTGCAGCACACGCTCACAGACCACGCCGAACCCGGCACAAATCTTGACGTAATCGGGATAGATCCCCGTGGGATCGTCCAGGCTGCCCTCGTAAGTCTGCTTGGGATTGCCCAGGAAAGTGTGGCCGCGGTTGCCTTTGTAGAAACGGTCTTCCCATTGCATGACCATCCCCAACCACTGGTTGTTGAGGATCATGCATTTGGCGGCAATGCCTTCGACATGCGCCAAGGCGAGCTCCTGCACGTTCATAAGGAAGGAACCGTCGCCATCGATGTCGACTACCTGCTTGTGGGGACATGCCACCTTGGCCCCGATCGCCGCAGGATACCCGTAGCCCATCGACCCCAGACCCGCTGAGGTCAGGAACGTGCGCGGCCGATCAAAGTCATAGTGTTGGCCAGCCCACATCTGGTGCTGGCCGACGCCCGTGGTGATGATCGCGTCGCCTCCCGTCAACTCATAGAGCAGCCGGATGGCGTACTGCGGCTGGATGATCTCCTCAGTGTCTTTGAAGGTGAAGGGGAACTTGTCCTTCCACTCGTAAATCTTGGTGTACCAGTCGGGGAACGCGTGGAAATCCTTGGCAACGCGTTCCTTGCCTGCGGTGGCCAACAGCTCGTTGAGGCGCTTGAGGGCGTACTTGACGTCGCTGACGATGGGCAGGCGGACCACCTTGTTCTTGTTGATCTCCGAGTTGTCGATGTCGATGTGGACGATCGTGCCGTGCTTGGCAAACTCCGAGATCTTGCCGGTAACCCGGTCATCAAAGCGCACCCCGATGGCCAGCAGAAGGTCGGCTTCGTTGACCGCGTTGTTGGCGTACACGGTGCCGTGCATTCCCAGCCATTTGAGGGAAAGGGGATGGGTTTCAGGGAAACATCCGATGCCCATGAGCGTCGTGGCCACGGGAATGCCGGTGCGTTCGACGAATTCGAGCAACTCCGCCGAAGCTTCCCCGGAGATGATGCCGCCGCCGCAATAGATCATGGGGCACTTGGCGCTTTGGATCAGGCCGATGACTTCGTTGAGAGCCACTTCGTCGGCGCGCTTCTCGGGCTTGTAGCCGCGCAGGTGCACTTCGGTGGGGAAAATGGGTTGGGTGGTGGCCAACTGGATATTCTTGGGAATATCGATGAGCACAGGCCCCGGCCGTCCGGTTTGCGCGATATGGAAAGCTTCTTTGACGATCCGCGGGATGTCGTTGACGTCGGTGACCAGGTAATTGTGCTTAACGATCTGGGCCGTCACGCTAAACACGTCGGTTTCCTGGAAAGCTCCTTTGCCGATCATGGCCTGGGGCACCTGGCCGGTGATCGCCACCAAGGGCGTGGAATCGAGATAGGCATCGGCAATGCCCGTGACCAGGTTGGTCGCCCCTGGTCCCGAAGTGGCCATGACCACGCCCGCCCGGCCGGTCGCACGGGCATATCCTTCAGCCGCAAACACTCCGCCCTGCTCGTGCCGTGGCAGATACGTGCGGATTTTGGTCGAACGCGTCAGCGCCTGGTGCATGTGCATCGAGGCACCGCCGGGATAGGCAAAGATGGAATCCACCCCTTCACGCTCTAAACAGGCGACCAGGATCTCGGCGCCACTCATGGTTTCCCCGCGTTCGGGGGTGGCCGCGGCCGGTTTCGCTTCGGAGGTTTGTGAGGTGCTCATAGGTCAAAAAATGGAGGCCGAAAGTAGCAGGCCTCCTGCGTCGGAGCAAGCCCGTCTTTCTCGCCAAAAACCGGATGATGAGGGCTCGCCCTGGCCGGGTTGCCGCCTTTTTAATGGGCTGTCATGAAAAATCCCCCCCGCAGCCTCGCGCTCTGCACCCTCGCGCTCTGTGCTCTCCGACCGGCCTCCTGTGTGGCATGGGCTTCCAGCCCATGGTCTAACAGCGGGCTTCCTGCACTTCATGGCCGGTCAGCCCGTGCTCCCGTGCCGTCGCCCATGCCGCTTGCCGGATCCCCGCGTTCCCTTCATCCTTACCCGCATGTTTCCGCAACTGGCCACTCGCATCCTCCGGACAACCGATCCGCGGTTGATGGCCAAGTTCATGTGGAATTTCGGCGTCAAGGGGCTCATCTCCATCGAACTCTTCAAACGCCGGATCAAACGCGGGGAATTCTTCCCCCCGTTCCTGTACCTCTCCATTCTCAATAGCTGTAATCTTCGATGCCAGGGCTGCTGGGTGGATGTGGAGGCCGAGCGTACCCAAATCGATCTGGAAACCCTCAATCGCACCATTTCCGAGGCAAAAGCCCACGGGAACTCGTTTTTCGGCATCCTCGGAGGCGAGCCGTTCATGCATCCGGAATTGCTCGACCTGTTTGCGGCCCATCCCGACTGCTATTTCCAGGTCTTCACCAACGGCCAATTTATCACCGGGAAAGTGGCCAGGCGACTGCGTGAAATCGGGAACGTCACCCCGCTGATCTCCATCGAGGGCCGGGAGATCGTCAGTGATGAACGCCGTGGGAAAACCGAGGTCTTTGCGCGTACCCTGCGCGGGCTGGAGAATTGCCTGGCCGAAAAACTCCTTACGGGGGTGGCCACCAGTGTGTGCCAGACCAACATCGACGACCTATGCACCGAGGGGTGGCTGCGCGAATTGATCGCTCGCGGGGTCCATTATGCCTGGTTCCACACATATCGTCCGGTGGGTCCCAAGATGAACCCGCAGTTGGCATTACGCCCTGACCAGCTCGTCCGCGTGCGCCGGTTTGTGGTCGAAATGCGTGCCAAACTGCCCATTGCCCTCATCGACGCCTATTACGACGGCAAAGGCCAAGCGCTTTGCCCCATGTCCACGGGCATCAGCCATCACGTCAATCCCAAGGGGGACATTGAGCCCTGCCCGATTATCCAGTTTGCGGTGGAGAATATTCGCGATGAGCGTGGAATCTACGCCACCATGCGGGACAGCGCCTTCCTCAAGGACTTCCGGGAACTCAGCGCGCAGCAAACCCGGGGCTGTGTCGTGCTGGAGCGCCCGGATTTGGTCAAGGAGCTGGTCCAAAAACACGGTGCCCGCGACACCACCATGCGCGGCACAGCGATGGCGGAGCTGGAAGCCATGGAGCCGCGCACCAGCCAATGGCTGCCCGGCGAGGAAGTCCCCGAGCAACATTGGATGTATCGCTGGGCCAAGCGATACTGGTTCAACGACTTCAACGCCTACGCGAACTTGAAGGGGAAGCCCCCCACGGGGTCGCCCGACCAGTCCGACCGGTCCGAGTAGTCGGCCGCTTTCCTCCCCAGTCGCTCTCCGCTTGCCGTTTGCGCCCAGCCCGCTAGATACTTCGGGCCTATGTCAGCCGTTCCGCTGTCGCTTCCCAGACAAGTCCCCATCCAGCGCTTCCGCGCCCCAAAGAAAAACGTGCCGCAGACTCCCATGGAGCGCACGCACATCTTGGAGCGTTGCAGGGCTTACGTCGCCGAGCACAAGCCCGTCCCGCCCATGCCAGCGGAGGAGATCAAGGTGCACGCCCGGATCCTCATCGAACAGTTAGGCTGCGACCCCATTTACCACGATTACATCGGCGTCCTGCTCAACAACGAGATGTGGCGCGAACAGTTGGCGGGGGTTCCTTTCGAACGTCGCTTGTTACTGCTGCCCAAGTGTTTGCGCGTGGAAAGCAAATGCCCCGCCCCCTTCGATGAGTTCGGGCTCCTGTGCAAACAATGCGGGCTCTGCTCCATCCAGGATCTCCAAGCCGAGGCCGAACGCCTAGGCTACGCAGTCCTGGTGGCCGAAGGGTCCGCCATCGTCATGGCCCTTATCCAGACCGGCAAAATCGAAGCCATCGTCGGGGTCAGCTGCCTGAGTGTCCTCGAACGCGCTTTCCCTTATATGGAAGCGGCAGCGATCCCCGGAGTCGCCATTCCCCTTTTACAGGACGATTGCATCGATACCACGGTCGATCTGGATTGGATTTGGGAATACATCCACCTCACCAGCGATGACCACACCCGCCGCCTGGACCTCAGCCAATCCCGGGACGAAATCGATTTCTGGTTCACCCCGCTCAATCTCGAGCTCATCATGGGCAAGCCTGAGGGCCAAACCGAGCAAATCGCCCGCGACTGGCTCTGCCGGGCCGGTAAACGCTGGCGCCCGTTCCTGACCGTTGCCTCCTACCAAGCCTTGCGGGCAACCCCCGGAGCCGCGCTGCCCGAGGACATCCGCAAAGTGGCTGTAGCCGTCGAGTGTTTCCACAAAGCCTCCCTCATCCACGATGACATCGAGGACAACGATGCCGCACGGTACGGCGAGAAAACCTTGCACGAGGAATACGGCGTGGCCGTGGCCCTCAATGTGGGCGATCTCCTCATCGGGGAAGGTTACCGGCTCCTGGCCGCTTGCAAGGTGAGCGCCGAACAGAAGGTGGCGATGCTCCGAATCGCCGCAGAAGGCCAACGGGAGCTCTGCCGCGGACAGGGTGCCGAACTCTGTTGGACCCGCGATCCGGTCCCCATGAGCTCGCTCGAGGTCCTGGAGATCTTCCGCAAAAAGACGGCCCCGGCATTTTCGGTGGCCCTCAAGATCGGAGCAATCTATGCGGGGCAACTGGAGGAAGTGGACGAAGTGCTCAGTGGCTACAGCGAAGCGTTGGGAATCGCCTACCAAATCCGCGATGATCTCGATGATCTGGGTGCCGCTGGGGAAACCAACGACATTGCGGGGCTCCGGCCCAGCCTCCTCCTGGCAACCGCTTTCGAGCGGGCCAAAGATGCTGACCGAGCCCTGTTGGAAGCCCACTGGCGGCGTGCTTCAACGGCGACCCCGGCAGAGATCGAGGCCCTCTACATCGAGCTACAAGCCGATTCCCGGTGTCGCGACCTTCTGGAGCGCTACAAGGAACAGGCGATCCGTACATTGGTTGAGGTCGACAATGCGAACCTCAAGGGGCTCTTGAGGCGGGTCATCGGCAAGATCTTCAACGAGACCGAGATCCGGGGCTGGTGCAAGGAGTTCACGCCCGAGCCAGCCGCCCCAGCCGTGTGACAAACGTGGCATGGGCTTCCAGCCCATGGTCAGGCGGTCCATAGAGTCCATAGAGTCCATAGAGTCCATACAGTCCATACAGTCCATACAGTCCATACAGTCCATACAGTCTATGGACCGTATGGACCGTATGGACCGTATGGACCGTATGGACTCCATGGACGGCCGCTCAGGGCTAGCTCCCCGTGCTAGTGTCCTCCAAATGTCCCTCCGCCTTCACATGCTCCAAGTCGCCCGGCTGGCTCCCAAAATGCTCGGCGAGTCCACCGGTCTGGTGCGCGCTTTCATCGCTTCCAAACTCGGGCCTGAGGGGGCCGGTCACGATCGCGAAGGGCGTCCCGACCTCTATTACACCATCTTCGCCCTCGCGGGATTCCAAGCCCTCCAGATGGAGATCCCCACGGCTCGGGTGGAGACATTCCTACGCAGCTTCGGGAACGGCGCAGGATTGGACTTCGTCCATTTAGGGGCGTTGGCTCGATGTTGGGCGGCCCTGGGAACCGAGCGGATCCCGGAGGGGGTGGCCCCCGCGCTCCTCGCCCGCCTGGAGGCCTTTCGAAGCCACGATGGCGGCTACGACTCCGATCCGGGAGCCCCTTCCGGCAACGCGTATGGATGTTTCGTGGCCATGGGCGCTTACCAGGATCTCGCCAGCCCCCAACCCGAGCCGCTCCGAATGGTGCAATGCTTGAAGCTTCTGGAAACCATGGATGGCGCTTGGGCCAATGCACGCGGCCTGGAAGTGGGCTCAACCAATGCCACGGCCGCAGCCATTACCCTCCTGAGGCAAATGGATTTGCCGGTCCATACCACGGTCGCCGAGTGGCTCCTGGCACGGATCCATCCCCAAGGCGGGTTCCTTGCCATGCCCGCGGCACCCATCCCGGATCTGCTCACTACGGCCACGACGCTCCATGCACTGGCAGCCATGGAGGTCGCTGTCCCCCGGCCCACCGTGGAGCGGTGCTTGGATTTCATCGATACCCTATGGAACAATCAGGGCGGCTTCCATGGCCATTGGGCGGATGACCATCTGGATGCCGAGTACACTTTCTACGCCCTGCTCGCCCTCGGCCATCTCAGTCTATAAGAGTGGAATGGGAGCAGGCCACAGGCGAAGCTAGCCCCTGCGCTTTCAACTTCCGTATTCACTCAGACTGCAGCCAATTTCCGATTCCCTAATATGACTCCGCACATTGTTCTCTATGACGATCAATGTCCGCTATGCACTTTTCAGATGCGGGTGCTCAGCTGGCTGGATTGGTTCAACTGCCTGGCCTTGGTGCCGCTCTCGGATCCCCTGGCGGCAAAGGTCGCCCCGTCTATCGAAGCGGAGGATCTCCAGGCCGCCATCCATTGTGTAACCCGAGACGGCAAAATCCACCGGGGTGCCCGATGCATCCGTTTTGCCGCAATGCGTTTACCGATGTTGCTGCCCGTGGGCCTGTTTCTGTGGATCCCGGGAGTGATCCAGATTGCGGAGATCGTGTACCGGTGGGTGAGCCGTAACAGGCTGGTTTTGAGCCGCTCGTTTGGATGCAAAGGGGCGTGCACCATTATGCCAAAGCGCAACCGCTCCCAGGACAAGCTCGCTTAGCGGGGTTGGAAGATCCCATGGCTGAGTCGAGTGAGGGCTTGCAAGGGGCTCTGGCCAAGGCCACTGAAGCTTTGCTGGCCGAGTTAGGGCGAGCGGGGCACTGGGTGGGGGAACTCTCTTCGAGCGCCCTCTCGACGGCTACCGCTGTGGTGGCTTTGAGCCTCGTGGACCGGGCCGTCCACGCAGATCTCATCGATCCAGGCCTTCAATGGCTGGCAACCCATGCCAACCCGGATGGCGGCTGGGGCGATACGCCTGAGAGCAAGTCCAACGTCAGTACCACTGCCCTGTGTTGGGCCGCTTTTGCTGCCGCGCGAGCCGATGCCCGGTTTGCCTCCACGGTTGAGGCTGCTCATACCTGGCTGCAGAACGCGAGCCGACCCTTTGCCGGGACCCCCGTGCGTCCGGCCTTGGTGCAAGCCATCGAGCGGCGCTATGGCAAAGACCGCACGTTTTCGACTCCGATCCTGATGACCCTCGCCCTCACGGGCCGACTCCCTCCTGAAAGCTGGCGCCAAATCCCGGGCCTCCCGTTCGAATTGGCGGCCTTGCCGCACCAGCTTTTCGGGGCGCTCAACCTTCCAGTAGTCAGCTATGCGTTACCGGCCCTCATCGCCATCGGGCAAGTCATCCATCACCATGCCCCTTCACGCAATCCCCTCCTGAGGGCGTTGCGATCGGCGACCCGGTCCATCACGCTTGGGGTTCTGGCCCAGATCCAGCCTCCCAACGGCGGGTTCCTGGAGGCTACGCCCTTGACCAGTTTTGTGACAATGAGTTTGGCGGCCATCGGCCAACGGGCCCACCCAGTCACGAACCGTGGCGTGATGTTTCTACGGCAATCCATGCGCGCGGATGGCAGTTGGCCCATCGACACCAATCTCTCGACATGGGTCAGTACGCTTGCGGCCAAGGCGCTCAGCCAACAACCCGAGTGGGTCGCGCCCGAACCCCGCCAACGGCTCCGGGCGTGGCTTTTGGCCCAGCAATACCGTCAGGTCCATCCTTACACCCACGCGGCCCCGGGCGGCTGGGCGTGGACGGATTTGCCGGGCGGGGTGCCTGATACCGATGATACGGCAGGTGCGCTTCTGGCGTTGCTCAAGCTCGGGGCATTGGATCCCATGACCTTGGAGGCAGGCCGGGACGGAATCCGCTGGCTCTTGGCCATCCAGAACAGCGATGGCGGCATTCCCACCTTCTGCAAGGGCTGGGGCGCGCTCCCCTTTGACCGTAGCAGCCCCGATATCACCGCACACACCCTGCGGGCATGGACGGCGTGGTTGCCCCAAGTCTTGGGCCCGTTGCGTCCCCAAATGATGGCGGCCATTCACCGGGCCATCTATTTCCTGGTCCAAACCCAGCAGGCCGATGGCTCTTGGGTGCCCCTCTGGTTCGGAAACGAGCACGCTCCCGATGACCAGAACCTGACGTATGGCACCAGCCACGTGCTCTTGGCTTTGCGCGATTTGGAAGCCCACGGATTCAAGCTGCCAGAGGGCGTGCTTGAAAATGCCGCGCGCTGGTTGCGTCGCGCCCAACTGCCCTCTGGGGCGTGGAGTGGTTTTGTTGACGGCCCGCCTTCGGTGGAAGAAACAGCGTTGGCCGTTGAAGCGATGGCGGGGTATTGCACTCAGTCGAGTTGGGCCGGAACCCGGTGGCTGATCGAGCAGGTCGAGGCAGGCACGTGGCGGATCCCGAGCCCGATCGGCTTCTATTTTGCCAAGCTCTGGTATTCCGAACGGCTTTATCCCCTCATCTTCACCGTGGGCGCGCTAGGCAAGATGGCTGCCCCGCCGCTGGATTCCAGCCTGCCTCCCGTGCCGTAGCCCGGCAAGTGGCATGGGCGCTCTCCCTGTGGCATGGGCTTCCAGCCCATGGTTTTTCTCCATCCGGCATCGGCATGGCATCCACGCGCTGGACCACGGGCCACTGGCCCGAGCAACCCGGACCGGCCGGTCGCCCGCCCAGCAACAAGCTGCTGCCGACTAATAAACCCGACCCGACGGGCCCCATCCCCCCTGATATGGTGGCGGACACTTTGGCGGCGCTCCTTTGGCGGCGCTCTCCCCCTCGGGCCGAAACGCCCCAAAGGGGCATCCCTAGCCCCAGCCCAGGGCAACGCCCCATAAGCGCTAACCCCCCGGGACTGAGATTAGGCCGCCCTGGCAGGGCTTCGCCGTCGG
>JAYVTN010000220.1:0-13124 GCA_043788785.1 Spartobacteria bacterium
GACATATTTGAAGAACTTCACCACGCCCGTGACCATGTCCGAGTCGATCACATGCAACTGGGTGAGGCCATCTGTGCCTGGGGGATTCAGGATCCAAAGTGTTCTCACCGGCTCCCGATTGACGACGTATTTGCCGCTGGCCTTTTGGAACGGGGTCCGGGTCTCCAGCTTAGAGAGCGGGGTCTCAAATCAGGACGCCCGGTTTCCCCGGCTCTCCGGCCTTCAGGGCTCGGGGAAGCCAACTCCAGGTGTGAGAGCTCCCGGTCGGATGGCTAAGGCCTCGATGAACTCGCGCTGCTGGCGGCGGGTACCCGACCCTTGGTGAATTTCCCTCGCTCGTCGGTGCCGCCGTAGCGGTTTCATTGCCCCACAGCGCTGCGCTGCTACAGCGAATACCGGCTGTTTTCCCGCACCATAAGCCCCCTTTTGGCGGTCGCCGTGCTGTTGGGCACATTGAGCACCCGGACCCGGCCTGAGGCCGCGCCGCATTTCCCTAGTTGACTAGAGGATCTTTGCCTCAATGCGCTGACTGGGCGGCGCGTCTCACAGGCTAAAGCCTGAACTCCAAACCCCTGAGCGGTCGCCGGTTCGGAGTTCATGCTTTAGCATGTCACCCGCCGCCAATTTACAGCCTGCGTGCGTTTCGCGCTGGGCTGGAGTTGATCAGGCCGTCGGCCTTCCGGAATAGAATCCTAACCGGTGGTACGCAGGCCACTTGCAATGGCGTTGATGGTCAGTTGCAGCGATGGCAATAGGCCGTCGGCTTCTGCCTCGCGTCCGGCCGCCCGTAGTTGTCGCCATTCCCGCAACAAATAAATCTCTTGGAGGTGCAACACCCGGAGCGCATCGCTGCGCAGATGCAGGGTCTTGATCATTCGCGGACGGCGCTGATCCATCGAGCCGCCCCGGGCTTTCTCAAGCATTTGCCGGGTCAACGTCCACTCGGCGGAAATCCGCTGCCAGAGCCGTTCGCGGACAACGCTGTCTTCGACCAACTCCGTATAGGCGCGCATGAGCTCGGGATCCGAACTGGCGATTGAGGATTCGATGTTGGTCAGTAAATAATGGAGAAATGGCCAATCGCGCAGATGGGAGCCCAAGGTGGTCCATTCCTCGTCGGTCAACTCGCTAAGAGCGGTGCCGACCCCGTACCAGCCTGGCACATAGAAACGGGCTTGGTTCCAGCTGAACACCCACGGAATGGCGCGCAGATCAGAGAGGCTTGGCTGCCCCGTCCGCCGGGAGGGACGGGATCCGATCCGGCTATGTTCCAGGGCATCGATGGGGGTGGCCTGGCGATAGAAACTCAGGAATCCTTCGGCCTCCAACAACCCACGGTAGGCCCGTTTGCTGGTCTCTGCCATGTGCTCGAGCAGCGGTGCCATGGCGGCCGTCATGTCAGCGGGCGCACCATGGGCGACTGTGGCAGCGGTCACTCCCGCCAGAAGCAGTTCTAGATTGTAGGCGGCTGTGACGTTGTTGCCGAACTTCTGGGCAATGGTTTCGCCCTGTTCAGTGAGCCGGATAT
The DNA here is from genome assembly GCA_043788785.1 of Spartobacteria bacterium. Classification (GTDB taxonomy): domain Bacteria; phylum Verrucomicrobiota; class Verrucomicrobiia; order Chthoniobacterales; family Chthoniobacteraceae; genus CAIURC01. Next base: position 1,529 of record JAYVTN010000220.1, read on the forward strand.
CCCCGCCCAGGGATCCGTGGGGCAAGGCTTCCAGAAAGCGATGGGTGGGACCCGCGCCCCGGCTCACGGTGCCTCCGCGCCCGTGAAAGAAGCGCACGTTCACATTGTGTTCATTGCCGATGGCCGCCAAACGGGACTGCGCCTTTTGCAAAGCCCATTGGCTGGCAAGGATCCCGGCATCCTTGTTGCTATCGCTGTAGCCCACCATCACCTGCTGGCAGAGCTGTCCGGGCTTGCCGGCGCGATCGGCTTGAAACCCCAGGCTGGTGATCGTCACCGGGGTCTGAAGGAACGCCCTCAAAATCTCGGGACCAAGCTCTAAATCGTCAATGGTTTCAAACAAGGGAACCACCGGCAACAAACAAACCATGCCTTCGGGATAGAGGCGCATCAAGCCAGCTTCCCGGGCCAACAGATAGACCACCAGCAAATCACTCAGCCGCCGGGTCATGCTGACAATGAGAGCCCCCACTCCGGCGGCCCCATACTGCTCGATGTGCCGCATCAACACCCGGTAAGAGGCAAGCACCGTGTCCGCCTCGGCCCCTGCGGATGCGTTTCCGTGCAGAAACGGCCGGGGAGAGCGCAGCTCCTTCTCCAAAAAGCGCAAGCGCTCGGTCTCGGTCCATTCCTCCCACTGGCTGCCGTCGAGCCCCGCCGCTCCCATGAGCTGCACGAGGGCCTTGACGTGAAATGCCGAGTTTTGCCGTATATCCAACTGGGCCAGGTGAAACCCGAAGACCTCCACGGCGCGGATAACGGGAGCGACTTCCGAATCGACCATGCGCTGGGCGCCGACATCGGCCAAGGAGGCGCTCAGTTGATCCAGATCGGCGCGCAGTTCGGAGGGGAACCGGTAGAAGGCGTCGCCTTGGCGGACTTGGGCCAGATGGCCGGGAACGACGTCCACGGGCAACCGTGCGAGCATGAGATCCACCAACTGGTGCCAAGGCTCGGCGCTATTGGAACCCAATGCGGGCAAAGCCGCCGTCCCGAGAGCCGTCACCAAGCGCCTGCGCAAGTCGACCAAAGAAGGCGGAGCGGGTTGGAGCCATTCTGAGAGGCTGAGCTTTTCTGCGAGGGTCGTCAGTTGGCGGTGCAATACCACCAAAGCGTTGGCCCGGAGGCGCTCGAGGGTGTCGGCCGTAATCTCAGCGGTCACCCCGGGATGACCGTCCCGGTCCCCCCCGACCCAAGTCCCAAACTGGATCTGGGGCAACTGCGCGGCGTTTTGGAGGGATTCGGCAGGCAATCCCACCTGCTGCCACGCGTGCCGCAGCCGCTGGTCGAGTTCGGGCAAGACCGTCGGAAATACGTCGCGCAGGTAATGGAGCAGGTTGCGGCGCTCGTCGGTGAGGGTGGGTTTTTCCAGAAGGATCTCGCCCGTGCGCCACAACCGCTCCAAAGCCGCCTTCATGCGGATCCGCAAAGAGGCGTCCTGGCTGGGAGTTAGATGCGCTCCGTCCCGGGTCTCAAGCATCGCGTAGAGGGCGCGGTGCTGGTCGAGAACCGCCAGCCGTTTGGCCTCTGTGGGATGAGCCGTGAGAACTGGTTCCACACGCACCTTGTCAAAAGCGGCAATGATCGCCTCGGGAGTCAGCCCGGCCTGCTGCAGATGCAAAAGGCGTTCGCCCCAGAGCCCGCGTTCGGCAGTGATGCCTTGGGCGCTCTCCCTCAATGCGCGCATGCTGGCAGCAGCATTCTCCTCGACCATGTTCAGGAGCTGGAAAGCGACCGCGTACACCAGCCCGAGGTGCTCCGGGAGTTGTTCCACCGGGGTAGTGGCGGGACCCTGCGACCATGGCAAATGTTGGGCCAAATCCTCCCGTTTGAGGCCTTGGAGGACTTCCCCCAAACATTCCATGAGGAACCCGAGGTCGGAATCAATCTTCTCGAATCCGATTGTCAGATAATCCGGCGGGTTTGAGCCCGAAGTGGTGGTGTGCATGCCGGGCGGGTTTTGTGCCTTCGGAGGCCACCCGGCGCAAGCCCCTTTCGAGGGATCCATCAAAATTCGGTGTAATCGGGCCCAACTGACGTTACATCTTGGGGCTGTATGAGTGTAGCCCGTGTCGAAGTTGAATTAGGCCCCCGCAGTTATCCGGTCCTCATTGGGAGCGGCGGCCTGGGTTGTCTGGGAAGCACATTACGCGAACATGGGTTGACCCAGACCAACGCTTTTGTGCTCACCAACCCCCAAGTTGGCGCGCTCTACTTCGCGTCCGTGCAGGGAGCGCTCCAAAGCGCGGGCTTCACCCGGGTCGTGCGCCATGACATTCCTCCCACCGAGGAAGGCAAGAACTGGGAAGAATTCTCGAAGTCCTGTGCGGCGTTGCTGGAGGCCTTCCCGGATACCGGCTCCGCGCCAATCATCATCCTGCTGGGCGGCGGGGTGGTCGGCGATCTCGGAGGCTTTGCCGCAGGCGTGTTCCGGCGCGGCGTCAGCTTTGTCCAGATCCCTACGACGCTTCTGGCCGCCGTGGATTCGAGCGTGGGCGGCAAAGTGGCGGTCAACTTTGGGGGTGTGAAAAACATCATGGGGATCTTCAACCAGCCACGGCTGGTGGTGTGCGACTTGGCCACCCTGTCCACGCTCAGCGCGCGGGAGCTACGCAGCGGCACAGCCGAGGTCATCAAATACGGGGTCGTCTGCAGCCGGGCCCTTTTCGAGCAACTCGAAGCCGGGAGCCTTGAACAACTGCTGGCGCTCGATCCCGGTATTCTCACCGACGTCGTCACCCAGTGCGTGGCCCTCAAAGCCGCCGTTGTTGCAAAAGACGAGTTCGACAAGCTCGGGATCCGTAACGTTCTCAATTTCGGGCACACCTTTGGGCACGGCCTGGAGCTTTCGGTCGATTACGCGCTCACCCACGGTGAAGCCATCTCCATCGGGATGGTTGCCGCCACCCGTTTGGCCATCGCGCTAAACCTCTGTGACCCGCTCCTTTTGGAGCGACTCCAGGGGCTACTACTCCGGGCAGGCCTACCCGAAAGCTATCCTGAGGTTCCCGGCCTGTTCGAGCGAGCCTTGCGAGCCATGCAGATGGATAAGAAATTCAAGGACGGCAAGAACCTCTTCGTGCTGCCCACCGGGTTGGGCGGTTGGGAACAGTGCGAAAACGTCCCCTGGGGTTTGGTCCACGACGCGCTACGCTCTGTTTTGAGTCGAGGTTCGGAGTTCACGCCTTAGCATACCACCCGCCGCCAAGTCCTTCAAACTGCACCGTTTGAGACATCGCCATCCCAGGTTGCTCCCCATAAGCGCTAACCCCTTGGAACTGAGATTAGGGCGCCCTTACAGGGCTCTGCCGTCTGTGTGGGCCGCATCCCAGGGCGTTGCCCTGGGCTTAAGCTAGCGATGCCCCTTCGGGGCGATGGGCCTACGGCCGGATTCCCGCCCACCAACGGCCCGCTCGAAGGCCAACGGCCTGATCTATCCCCAGCCCAGGGCAACGCCCTGGGTTGCGCATTCACAGACGGCGAAGCCCTGACAGGGCGTCCTAATCTCAGTTCCAGCGGGTTTGCGCTTATGGGGGGCACCCCAAGGCTGGTATGCGGTTGCCCCCTTTGCGGCCCACCGGCCACCTGCCCATTGGCTCACCTCCCCAGGTCGGCGCCATTTCCGCCGGCGACCTTGGAGCTTGCACGCGGGGGGGCGCCATCCCAGTTTCCCCCGTGCGTTTTCTGATCATTTGCTCGCTGTTGTGGGTGCTGGGGCCGGGCTCGCTTCTGGGCGAGCAATCCCGGTTCCCGAAGCCCGGCAATGTTGTCGTCTTGTGTGGTATCGCCGGGGATGCCGAGCACGAGAAGAGCTATGAGGAGATCCAGACCGGAATTCTCAATAGCTTGGCAACCCAAGGCCCACGGACCGGCCGCGTGTTCCTATTAAGCGAACTGACCGGGCCGTTGCCTGCCGGTTTAAATGTGGAGCGACGGTCCCCTACCCGCGCAGACTTCCTGGCCCTGGCGCCGGAGTTGAAGGGCAACCCGCTCACCGTGTTTGTCTGGGGCCATGCGGGTACCCTCAAGGACGCCCCGGTTTTCCATGTTCGCGGCCCGCGTCTGACCCCGGGTGATCTAAAAAACGTGGCCGAAAGCACCGGCGGTCCCTCGGAGTGGGTGCTGATGTTCTGCGGAAGCGGAGATTTCGCGCGCGGAGTGCAATCGGAAACCCGTCATGTGCTTGCCTCGGAAGCTGGGACCCGGTTTAGCAGCGACCCCCTGGGGATGGGATGGGTGGCCCGGTCGATGGGCAACGCGTCCAGCCTCCAAGACCTGGGCGTGACGGTCGGCAGCGCAATCCGGCGCCTGTACGAGGAACGTCATCTCGTGCGGGTGGAGGAATCCGCCTTGTGGACCGGCACGGAAGTCCCGGCAAAGTTAATCAGCGAGGATGCACCGGCACTCGATCCGGGGAAGCCCGCCAATCCCGTCGCTGGAGCCGGGCAGGCCCCGGACTGGACCACCATCGCCCGGGCGCAACCGGAAGATTATCCGGAGGAGGATGGAGTCATCCTCAAACGACGGGTGGCCTATGTCCTGGGAGAGGCCACGGCCATCACCGAGGAACACGAGGAGGTCATCCAGATCCTCTTGGCCGAAGGCAAGCGCTTGGGCGATTTCAACGTGTCCTTTTCGCCTCCCGACGAGACCCTGGACTTTGAGGCCTGCGAAGTATTCGGGCCGGATGGCAAACTCCAAAAGCTGCAGGAGAGCGCCATTCGCGAGGTCAACCAGAAGGCGATGGCGGAGTACGGCACCCCCTCCCACAAGATCTTCTCGTTGCCCGGCGTTGTTCCCGGAGCGCTTTTGCACGTCCGCTACAAGCAGACGTGGAAGCGCTTCCCGCTCCCGCACATCTCCCTGGAGATCCCCCTTTCAGACACCATCCCGGCGCTGGCCACCGAAGTCGAAGTCCGCGTTGGACCACGGAGCGCCTTCCACTTCGCCCTGCGTGGATTGAACGGCCCCAATCCCAAGATCGAGTCGCGGGATTACAGCCAGATTTACCGCTGGGAATTCGCCAAGCTGGCCGGCGCCCGCCACGAAAGTTTGTTGGCCCCGGAATCCGAGCCTGCCCTGATGATTTCCACCTTCCCGGATTGGGCCGATTTTTCGGGGTGGTACCGGCGCTTGATCAAGCTGGCGGACGCGCCCACACCAGAGATCAAGGCGCGGGCTGAGGATCTGACCCGGGCGGCTAAAACAGACTTGGAACGGGCCCGGGCGCTCTACAACTTTGTCACGTCGCTGCGATATGTGGCAGTCCCCATGGGAGTTAACTCGCATCGCCCGCATGCGGCGGCCAATGTGCTGGCCAATGGGTATGGGGATTGCAAGGACAAGGCGAACCTCTTCAACACCCTTCTGCGCAGCGTAGGAATCGAAGCGGATCTGGTGCTCGTGCCGCGGTTCGCCCAAGCCTTCCCCGAAACCCCGGGCCTGGCTTTCAATCATGCGATCTCCCGGGTGCGCCTCAAAGGCGGAACGGTCATCTGGGCCGATACCACCGACGACGTGTGCCGGTTCGGGTTCCTGCCTCCCGGCGATCCGGGCCGCAATGTTTTGGTGATTGATGAGAAAACCCAGGCGCTCACGCCATTGCCGGCTGGAAAACCCGGCGACCACCGCTTGGAACTCAAGCAGCATATCGAGCTTGGAGCCGATCGGTCCATGGCGTCCTTGGAAGGCCTCGGGGAAGGCTTTTTTGATTACCAGTGGCGCAGCGCAGCGCGCGCAGTCAGCAACTCGCGGGGCGCCGTGCCTGCTCTGGCTCACCTGTTGGCGTCGCGTACCGGCGACTTCCGGCTTCTCAAACAAAGCTCTACGGCAGTCTCTGACCTGGGCCAAGCCTTCGCCTGGCGAGCCAGCGGGGAGTATTTGGGACTGATCACTGGGTTGCCGGGCAACGGCGGGCGCATGCTCCAAGCTCCCCTTCAGATGCCGGGCGAGTGGGCAGGAGCGATCCCGCGTCGTGTGCATCCGCTCTACTTGAACCAAGGCTATCCTGGGCAGATCACCCAGACAGTGGAGTTCCTGCTTCCGGAGGGCACCGAGGTAAAAGAGCTCCCGGCCCTGGCGCAATCCGGGTCCGGGCAGGATGGCCCACTGGTTTGGCGGCTGGAGTGGAAGCGAGCCGGCGCTACCAAGATTGAGGTGCGATGTGACATCGCCTGGCCCCGGGGAGAATTGAGCGCCAAGGAAACCGACCTCTTCCAACTGGAACTGGCACGTCTGCGGGCCGCAGCCAACACACCCGCGCTGTTGGGCGCAGGAAACTAGCCGCCCGGGAACGCCATGTTTTTCAGACCTGTCTCCGGAGCGAACTCGCATTGGCCCCAACTTGGCGGCGATTTAACAGGCTAAAGCCTGAACTCCGAACCCCGGAGCCGTCCTAGCCGACGGTGCGGAGTTCAGGCTCTAAGCCTGCCACCCGCCGCCAAGTTGACCGGGGCCCCCATTGCGATCGGAGTGCCGTCCTTCGCAATCGGAGTCGCGTTCTTGGACATGGGGACGCGGTGCTGGGCGATCAGGGCAAAGCCACGAACCCTGACCAAGCAATGCATCCTGACCTCCAAGCAACGCATCCTGACCTCCAAGCAACCATCCCTGACCCGCCAAGCAACCATCCCTGACCCGCCAAGCAACGCTCCCTGACCTCCGAGCAATGGACCGTGACACTGCCGAACGCCGGGTAGATGCGCTTGGTGTCCTCCCAATCCGTGGATTCCGCAATCTGTGCTCCAAAAGCCCACGACTGCGCAATCGGCTCCGGAAACCTGCTTCTCGCCAGAGAGTCACGGTTGCTGAATCCTCGCAGAACGCCTTGCCGGAAAACCGCCGCACCTGCACGCCAATGGAGCCCGGTTTCCGTTGGCGCTCTTTCGGCTTCAATTAAAAATTAACTCTCTTCCGGGTCCAGCGTCATCGTCAGGGTGCCAGTGATACGCCACCGCTTTGTCCGGCGGCTCCCGTCGTCAGGGAGGGACGAGTCACAAAGTAACCCGAGCCGCCTTGGTTGGCTCCTTTATTGAGCAGGATGCCATGGAAATTATCTTCAACCCCTCCGTGTCGGAACGTACCGGAAAAGAGGCCGCTCGCAGGGCTCACGGTTAACTTGTAAGGCGCGTTCACTAATGGAACTGGCTTCACGAGACCTGTTCCGGGATCGACACTGACAGGCTGCGTCACCGGACTCCCAATGAGGCCTTCCGTGAATGTTAAGATTGCATTGCCGTTCACGGGATCCGCAGCGCCTTGGCCAAATTCCAGCGAGCTTGGACCGGCATACTTGGTACCCACGGCACTCACCTGGATCCCACCGGGCCAGCCAAATGTGTATATGCGCGCCAACGGCAGCACTGGGCGCAACCATGTGAAGCCGGGGCCCGATACATCGGTATCGGCCAAGTCCGCGAAAGCGAGTTCACCGGACACGAACCCCAGCTTGGTGTAGAGCTGCGTGAAGAGGGCCGCAGTGCCATCGATCCGCAGTTTGCTTGAAGCCACGTATTTCGTGCCATCGGCCAACCATCCCGAAAGGGTTAGCATACCGGGGCGCGTCAACGTGAGCTTCGCGTATCCATTGCCCTGCGGATATTTAGCGGTTTCAAAGGGCGGCGATTGCGCTTGGGAGGGGAACACCACATTGTAAACTCCCTTGGCAGGCACGAGCCCGACCGGGAGGTTCAGGAGCCCTGCGGGCACAGGATTCGCTAGAGAGCAGGTCCGCTGGCTGGAGAAGACGGCTGCGTCCGGGCTGTCCGCCACATCGAACGTCCCGTTCAATCCCTTGGAGTCGTCCACCGAGAACGCGAGCGTGCCCAGGACGCGGTTCGCATGGGCTCGGTCCACCAAGGTAAGCACCGGGCCAAGCGTGGGCGTGAACCGGGTTCCGCCGTCGTTCCGAAGCACGCCAGTGAACGCGAGGGTTACCTTGCTCACGGTGATCTTGCCAGTGAACGCACCGGTTGCCGAAACGGTCACGGTGACCAGCCCCATGTTATCAAGCGTGGGCGCGCTATTGGGCGCGAGCACCGCCAAGTAAGTGCCCGCTAACTCCGGGCGTTGGTTAGTAAACGTCACCCGCTTGGTTGCAATCCCCTTTCGATCTGCAAAATCAATGGCCTCGACTACAATCGTATTCACACCGTTCTCAGGCGACACCCCGCTTGCCTGCCACGGCACGTCCGAATTTACCGCGCTGCCCGGTAGTGCATCCAAGACGAGCGGCACACCGTTGAATTTCACCGTCAACGACTTCAGAGCGATATTCTCCCGGACTGTGCCAGACACGATGAAAGCCCCAGTTACGGCGCTGGTGTTGGGAGCGGTGATTTTCACCACAGGCGCGTTATGGTCGACGTCGTGTGCGCTGACGGTCACCGTAAACGTTGCCGTCCCGGTATTGGATGCGGCATCGGTCGCGCTGATGGTTACCACTGTGACCCCCAACGGGAACGTGGTGCCGCTGTTTTGGGAGTAGAGCAGTGTCGGAGAGGCCGTGATCAAATCCGACACCGTTGCGGCCGGATAACTGACGGTTGCCCCCGCCGCGCTGGTAGCCTCCACGCTCACATTGGCGGGGATTGTGAGGAAGGCAGGTGCCGTCCCGTCGCTGACCGTCACGTCAAAGGCCAACTGGCCAGCGTTGCCTGCCGCATCCACGGCGGTAAGCGTCACGTGAACCGTTCCAACGGAGACCTCGGAGCCAGCCACGGGAGATTGACTCAATGCGCCCGAGACGCCCACGTTGTCGGCCGCAGACGCTTGAGCGGCATAGTTGGGCACCGCCGCCTTGCCATTCACACCTGTGGCGATAATCAGCTGGGAAAACCCCGCCGCTGGCGCGCTCACCACAGGTTGGGTCTCATCGACCACTGTCACATGCACGGTCGCCGTCCCCGTGTTTGCAGCGGCATCCAACGCGCTCATTGTAATGTCATTGTTCCCAACCGACAGAAGCGTCCCTGCCGCAGGGGATTGGGTTTTGCTGACCACCGCCACATTATCCGTGGCAGCAAATTCCGGGATCAGATCGGGGAGCACCGCCTTTCCATTTGCATCCGCCGCCAGGGAGCGATTGGCTGGGGTCGAGGTAATGGCCGGAGGCGTCCCGTCACTGACGGTGACATCGAATGAGAGCGTCCCCACATTGCCAGCTGCATCGGTTGCGCTGACGACAACGTGAGTAGTTCCCACGCTCTGCCCGCTGCCAACGCTCGGCGACTGGGTGATCGCCCCGACCACTGCCACATTGTCTGACGCGCTCGCTTGAGTTGCGTAATCCGGGAGCGCCACCGTGCCATTCAAGCCAGTCACGATGTTTAAGGGAGTGAACCCCGCAACAGGCGCACTCACGACCGGCGATGAAAAGTCGGTTTGCGTTGCGTCAATGACAATTCGCCCATTGCCGCCGGAAACCCCGTTCGTACCGGAGGTTCCACCCATCGCGATGCCGGCAACGTAATCGGGATCGCCCGTACCGCTGGGCACTTCGTTCGAACTGACTGCGATGCTATTGGAAGCCAAGCCGCCGGCGAATGAAGAGCCGCCGCCCCCGCCTGAGCCATCGTCGTAGCCTTGCCCACCACCGCCGCCGAAGTAGCCGCCGCCTCCCCCTCCGCCCCCGTCCCCGATTCCTGTGGTCTTTGTGCCTCCGTTTCCTCCGGCTCGGGATGAACCGGCAACGCCGGCCACCGATCCAGCGCCATTGGAACCTCCAGCCCCTCCAGAAGACAGCGTTCCTCCGGTTCCGGGCCCAAGTCCCGTGCCTGAGTATCCGCTCGAAGCGCCACCGGAGCCGCCATTCCCGAGGTCTGCCGTATCGGATCCGCCCGCGCCGCCTCCAGCTGCGGCAACGGCCAAAATTGTATTACCGCGAAGGATAGAGGACGCCCCACCTCCGCCGGAGCCTCCTTTGGAAGCTCCATTGCCGCCGCTTCCACCACCCCCGAATCCGCCGACTCCGCCCACCGTTGTGCCGCCTGCGATGGAGTGAATGGCTCCGCCGCCGCCGACGATGATGGTGAGGAGTTCTCCTGGGGTGACGTCCAGATCGCCGGTCATGAAGACCCCCGAACCCCCCTTTGTGCTTCTGTTGCCCCCGCCGCCAGCAGCCCAGAGCTTCAGGTGCAGGCTCGTGACCCCTGCCGGAACCGTGAAGTTTGCTGTGCTCCCGGCATAATCAAAGGCCGTGGTACTAGCGGAGAGCGTCCAAGGCATAAGCGCTGCCGACAGGCAGACGCTGAGGAGCCGGAAAGTGGTTCTCATAAGACAATAAAAAGGAGCGGCTGGCAGAAAAGGGTGTAGGGGCAATTCCCGGAGGCGCAACCGTCCCGAGTCTCGTATAGACATTGCCCCCCGGTTGTAAAGGCAGGGCCCGGGCGACCGCAGTCCCGTTTGCGGGACTCGCAGCCGCAGGGTCAAGCCTGCCTCCCCTTTTCGTGTGTTAAGTGTTTAGCCGTCGAGAATCCCTCGCGCACCTTTTTGATTTGCGACCACTGCTGCTTACACTCTGCTGAACCTGCTGACTACCCAATATAGCCCGAGCATTGAGGATTCGAACGGAGTTTTGGTCTCACGCCAAGACGCCAAGACGCCAAGATTTCCAATTGGCGTTGGGTAAATCTGAGGGACATCACACGCTGGCATGTCCCGCCACTCCTTCGTGAACACCGCCATTCCCACGTGGATCCCCAATTCCACGGTGTTCGACCCGCCCTATTCCTACTCACTGGACGCCAGCAGCAGTGTGGAAAGCATCGTGACGGCCCGCGCGGGCAACGGCTACGTCGCCGGTGGAACGATTGCGCCGGGCACTTACAGTTTGATTAACCGCACCACCGGCCAGGCTTTGGACAATCTGGGTTCGACCGCCAACGGGGCGAATGTCGCCCAGTGGCCCCTCAGTTCCTCCAGAAATCAAAAATTCGTGGTTAGCTATACCGGGGGATACGCCAAGCTGATGTGCGTTACCGGCAGCGAATACCTGGACAGCATTGGGAACACCACGGTTGGATCGAGCGTCGCGCAGTGGGCCAATAGCCCCAGCTACAACCAGCAATGGACGATCCAAGATATTGGTGGCGGATACTATATCGTTATCAATCGCGCCAATGGTCTGGTGCTCGACTCGGGGGGCCAAACCGCCAATGTCTCGAGTATGAAGTTCTGGAGGTGGGATGGGCACCCCAACCTGCAGTGGGCGTTCATGGTGCAATAAGCGATAAGGAACTCCGGGCTAATGCCGAGCCATGGATCTCACCGATGGCCGGCGTCACAGCCGCGCGTTATGAGCCCGGCAGCCCATCCAAAATCTCCATCAATGGAAACCCCAGTGAAACCACCGCTCAAGAGGAAACCCAATCTTCTTGTCCTCCTTGCCGTCGTTAACGCCCTGGCCGTGTCACCCCCGCTGCAGGCCGTCACCCTTTTCGTCAATAAAACTGGAAGCGGCGGCGCCCACACCACGGTGCAGGGAGCCATCAACGCGGCGCCTGCCGGCAGCGCCTCCGAACGCACCCTGATTTATATCGCTCCGGGGATCTATACGGAGAAAATTACCATCAAAAAGGCGCACCTGTGTTTGCTAGGC
>JAYVTN010000221.1:0-3801 GCA_043788785.1 Spartobacteria bacterium
CCACCTTCGGGGTGCCGCCATTTTCTACATCTTTTCCGGTGGGGTCTCAAAGCCTCCCCACCGGCTAATATCTTTCTACGCCTCCGGCGTGAATGTCCCCGATTTGCGGCGGACTACACTAGCCAGCATCGGCTCCCGTGGGTGGAAGGCCACAAAGTGGCGCGCGCGCGGGCCTACTTGCCTGCGCCTTCGTCTACCTGGATCCCCGTTTTTTCCAGAACACAGCCTGTAACAAGCCAGAGTTGTGTTACCGATTTATTAATCTCGGCCACAGCGGCCAGTTCGCGGCTCTTGGAGTCGTAGAGGCGGCGTTGTTGGTCGATGATGTCGGCCGTGGAAATCTGGCCCTGATCCAAGCGCCGGTATGCGATTCGGACGGCCTCCTCGTAAAGTTCACGGGTTTTACGGGCGGTTTCCAACCGTTTGCGATTGGTGATGATCCGGCTCAGGACCGTGTCGATGTCCACTCCGATGGCCAACTCGCTCTGTTTGATCTTGATGATGGCTTGTTCTTTCTGCGCCCGGGCCAAGGCCACTTGTGCGCGGCCTTGGATATTGCCCAAGGGGATGCGCAGATTGACGCCCACCGTCCAGGCCGGGGTGCGGTTAGCGAAGCCCTGGTCGAAGCTGGAACTGTAGTCCTCCTGCAAGCCGTTAAGGCCGTAGGTGGCTACCAGATCGAGCTGGGGGAGCATCTGGTTGCGTGCAAAGCGCAGACGGATGTCTTGGGCGTCGGCTTCAGCCAAAACCATCTGGAAGTCGAGCCGGTTGGCAAAAGCCTGTTGAAGAAGAGCGGCTCGATCGAGGGTGGGAACCTTCAAGGCAGCCTCGGCCATGGGGAGGAAGATCTTGGCATCGTTGACATCAAACTGATCCAGGATCAGGCGCTTGAGGGCGAATTGACGCTCAAGGAGGCCGTTTTTAGCAGAGATCAGCAGTTCTTCATCCACGCTCACTTGTGCGCGGGCCTGCTGGACGTCGAAGGGTTGCATGAACCCCACCTCCATCCGGCGCTGGTAATTATGGACCAGGTTCTGGTCGGCCAGGATGGCTTCCGTGCGCACGCTGATGTCTGCGGTGCCAAAGAGCATGTCGTAATAGGTGGCCATCACGGCCTGGATGCTTGTCATGACCCGCTGTTTCCAAGTCAACACCGCGATGTGTTTGGCGATACGCGCTGTCCGTACGTTGGCCAGGCCTGCGGCGGGACCGAAATCCTTGAGCAACGGCTGAACAACCTGGAACTGTGTGGAGGTCTGGTACTGGGGGACGACAGTGCGGGCGTCCCCGGTGAAGGTGTTCCGGTACTTGTTGGCTTCGGCGAAGAAACCGAAGCGCATGCCCCATGGGGTGCGCTGGACGAGACTGGAGCTGGCACGGTCGCTCTGCTGGTCGAAGGTAACGTCACTGAGGCCCACGGTCACTGTGTCGCGCGAGAGTGGAGGCAGCCCCTGGGCCGCACGGATGGCGTCCGTGTTGTTGTTGATCGCGCTGATTTGGTTGTTCTGCCGCACTTGGTCGGCACTGGTGACGTCATTGACGTTTTCGGGCCGGCGCAGGGATTCCCGGGAGACTTGGAAGGAGAAGGCCGGATCAAAAACGCCCACTTCGAAGCGCAGCTTGGCTCGGGCCACACCGATATCAGCGTTCTCGAATTTGGCATCCAGGTTGTTTTTCAAAGCCATGTGAATGGCTTGTTTCAACGAGATGGATTGGCTCTGGACGCTTTGGAACGGCTCGGAAGGTCCTGGGCTCTGGGCAGAGCCAGCCGTCTGCAAAGCCAAGGTGGCCAGAAGCATCGGCAACGGCCAAAAGGGGCGGCGATAAGACATGAAAAGTGCGGGAAGGGGTGGTTGGGAAATGGGCACCGGAGAGGCTCCGGCGGGGATCAGATTAGAATCGGTAGTCAAGGCTTACGAGGTCCCGGATGGACTGCAATACCAATTGCCCCCATAGTCGGCGACCCGTGTGGATTTTGCCACGGCTGGTCATGCCCGGGCGTAAAAGTCCCTCGCTGTTATCTACCGATACGACGGCTTCGAACGTGCGTTCCAGAGGGATGTCGTGGCCCTTGGCATCGATATAAACTGGCACATCGCCCGAGCGCCGCGCGGAAAAAGCCGGCGGGATGAATTCGCCGAAAAACATGATGGGTTCTTCAGCAATGGTTCCATGAAACGTGCGGGAGGGGTAAGCGTTGGCCTTGAGTTCGACTTTCTGCCCGCGGCGGACGTAACGGACCTGTTTCTCGTTGAGGGCAACTTTGATACGCATGGGGTTGAGAGCGGCAATCTCGCAGAAAAGTTCATTTTGGCGCAGCAAATGGCCCCGTTTTTTCTCCAGCTCCCGGGTGAGAACCACGCCGTCGGAACCAGCCCGGAGCACCAGATGGGCTTCATCGCGTTTGGACTCCTCAAACTTTGCCTCATAGGCGGTGCGCGAATTCTCGGCCTGCTTCTGTTCTGCGGGTTTATCGGTGCCCAAGGCCCGCGCGACGATGGCTTCTGCGACCCGCAACCGGTTCTCGACGGCGATCAGGTTCTGGGAGATCTCCCGGTTGGTGAGCCTGGCCAGGGCCTGGCCTTTCTTGACGGTCTCGCCTTCCTTGACCAAGACCTCCTGGATGAAGCCGGGTACCTCGGGGCGGACTTGTTCGGGCGCAGCCAGTTCAACGGCGCCTACCCGTTTGATCTTCAATTCGACGGGAAAGAAGCAAGCGACGCCGAACAAGGCGAGGGCGATCGCGAAGAGAGCCGAGAGGCGCCGCAACCGGCCCCCGGAATGCCAGTCCTGGAGAGTAAGATTCATGGATTTGAAAAAACCTAATATGGGTAGCAGAATCCAGGAGGTCAGCGCCAGAGCGGCAAACCAGTCCGAGAGGCCTTCCAAACCCAGCGGCTTGAGATGGGGCTCCATGAATACGACCAGTTTGTAAATGACCCAGTAACCGTAAAGCCACGAGAGGATCGCATAAACATAGAAGAAGGCGAACCGGCGCTTGGGCAGTGGAAGGCGGGAGAGGGCCTGGTCCTTGGCGCTGTGGCCGAAGAGGAGCTTTGTGAACTGGTGCTGGATGAGGGCACGTGCCTTGCCCTGGAGGTTGGGCACTTCGATCAAGTCTGTGAGGATGTAATATCCGTCAAAGCGCATGAGGGGATTGGCGTTGAACATGATCGTCGACACCGAGGTGATGATGATGATGTTGAAGAGGAAATTCTGTAGCCAGCCCGGTTGGATGCTTGCCCAAACGAAGGTGGCAAGCGCCGCGAAAACCAGTTCGACGTAGATGCCCGCAGCCGAGACCAGAATCCGATGACGCCGGTTGGGCATGGTCCAGGTGTCACTCACGTTGACGAAAAAATACGGGGTGAACACCATCGACATGAAGCCGACCTCGTGGACCTCGCCGCCGAAATGTTTGCAGGTCAGCCCGTGGCCTAACTCGTGGACGGATTTGACCAGGATCGTGCTCACCCACATCAGGATGAGGTTCTCCCAGTGGAAGAGGTTGGCAAGGGCTTGGTCCAACCCGTGGGCGTTGCGGAAGAAAACCACCACGGCAGCCACAATCAGGCCCACCGAGATCCACAACGCTTCTCGAGTCCAGATCCAAGCCACCGGTTTGGACATCCGTCCAAAAACCTTGTCGGGATCGAAGAGGGAGAAGCGGAAGAAAAAGACCGTGTTCGCGAGGTTGTAGAGCCCCCCCTTGGAGGACTTCCTTTCTCTGGCCGCGTCGTACCGGGCTTTAAGCCGCGTGCCTTGGACGCTGAGGAACTGGAGAAGTCCCAAATCATTGGC
>JAYVTN010000222.1:0-12811 GCA_043788785.1 Spartobacteria bacterium
TCAGGGAGGATGGGGCCCGTTGGGTCGGGTTGGAGGTCGGGTTTGTTGCGGGGCCCCGGTAGACCGGCCGGACCGGGTTGCTCGGGCCTATCAGCGCCCACGGGTTCACATCCCGGCGTGCCCGTCCTAATCTTAGTTGGAGCAGGAGGCGGAGGCTCTTCGCTCACCCGATCCCCCGGGAACTAGCCGTTTTCCTAGTGTTGCGTACACGAACCCGCGATGGGCCCTATCGCGAGGGATGCCACTTGGCAGCATCGATGATCGACCACAGGTGGACCAGCCAGCCGAGAAGGACGAACCACAGGATCGCTGCCAAAATGAAATGAACCACGGCTGCCAGGATCCGGCCTTGGACCAGCTGACCTAAACCGGGGATGAAGAAGCTGCAGATAGCCGCCAAGACATTACCTGTTGAACCTTGGCCAGTAGACATGAAAGGCATCTTGAAGTTTGAGAGCCAAAACGCAAACACCAGGTCCCCGGGACTAACCCGACGGAGTTAATGCGGGCGGTGCCGCCGTAGAGATTCGTTGCGGCCACCGGTGGACGGCGGGGCGCGAACCCAGCTGCGGGTTCGACCTCCTTTTGTGGCTATGTGGTGGGAAGCGATTCCTTACCCAAGGGGCCAGGGGCATTGGCCAAAGCGTTTTGGACCAGCATGAGGTCGTTCAGGCTTTCCGGCGTAAACAACCCAACCAACCGCCCTTCCATATCCACCACGGGAAGGGCCGGACAGTCGCATTCCTGAAGCAGCAGCACGGCGCGCTGGAGAGGGGCTGTCGGGTCGAGGGGAAGGATGCCCACCCGCATGACTTCGGAGACGGGCGTCTGGGCGCCGGTGTGCCGTAACGCGGCGATCATATCGTCTCGCGTGAGCATCCCGCAGAACTGGCCGGTTCCGTCGACGACAGGTAGTTCATGTTGCACGGTGTGGCACACGGCTTGGAGTCCATCGTGGAGGGAGGAGTTCACGTCTAGGCTCTCGAACTGGGTCTGCATCGCGGCAGAAACCCGCAAGCCTTCGGAAAAGCTCTTGATCCGGGCCATGGTTAACTCGCTGGCCGCGCCGAAATAGATGACCAGGGCGATTAGAATCAGCATGGGATTTGTCACCACGCCCAAAAGGGCGAAGCTAATGGCGATGCCTTGGCCGATATTGGCCGCCCATAGCGTCGCCTTGGCGTGCTCGGTAAATTTGGCCAGGAGCGCCCGCAAAACCCGCCCCCCGTCCATGGGGAACGCCGGGATCAAGTTGAAAACCACCAGCCAGAGATTGACCCCCAGGAGTTTGAGCGGCAGTTCGAGGCCCTTGGAATCCAAGCCTAGGCCCGTCCACGCGCTGGCCACAGCGATGCCCGCCCAAAGCAGTGCAGCGAGCACCACATTGACCGCAGGCCCGGCGAGCGCCACTACGATTTCTTCCCCCGGCTTTTCGGGCATCCGTTCCAGGCGAGCGATGCCCCCTATGGGCAGTAACGTGATATCGGGCGTACGGATGCCATAATGGGCGGCCGCCAAGGCATGCCCGCCTTCATGGAGGAGCACGCAGACGAAAATCAGGCACACAAAGCTCAAGCCCCCCATCGCGGCGTAGGGGCCCCCGGCCCGCCCGAAGCTGAACCCGATCCAGGCCAGGAACAGGAGAAAGCTGAAGTGGATCCTCAGGTTGGTGCCGCCAATCCGGCCGATATGGAATGCCCAGTGCATAAACGTGCCTCCTTGCACCCAACTGAATCGCGTGCGGAGGTTCGAGCGGGGGTTTAAGTGTCTGAAGTGTCCTTTGCAAAGTCACCGGGAACTGTCGTAAAAGGAGGTATGCAAATTCATCTCAGCCCTCGCCATCTCAAGCTCACCGCCGCGGTCCATCAACATGCAGCCGGGATTGTGGTCCAACTCGAGGATTTGGCCGAGATCCATGCCGCGCACGTGGTCCTCGTCCATGATGATGCCTCAAAGCCCAAAGATCGCTTCTGCGTGAAGGTCCACTTGGCGGTCACCGGGCCTGACATTTTTGCCGAGGCCACGGCGGAAACCATCCACGCCGCCTTGGATGTCGTTGCTGGCAAACTGGCCCGCCAATTGCGTAAGCGCAAGACGGCCAAGGTCGACAAGACCCGGAGCACCAAGCAGAAGGCCCTCAAGCGCGAACGGGCCTGAGATCCCGGCTACACGCCCATCGAGCCCTGTAGAACACCGGTGCCCGCCACCCGAGCACGCGGTGGGCACGGGGAGAACCGCGTTATGCCTTTGCACGCCACGCTCCATACGTAGAGTGTGCGGTTCGCGTCTGCGAAAAACCCATGTCTGAATCCAATCCCACGGCAATTGCCAGTGCTACCGAACTGTTGGTGCGATACGGCACCCAAACCGTGCTCGACCGAGCGACCCTCAGTATTGGGGAGGGGGAACGGATTGGGCTGGTGGGCCGAAACGGCTGCGGGAAATCCACTTTCCTGCGGATCGCGGCCGGGGCGCTGGAAGCCGACGCGGGCACCTTCACGCGCCGGCGCGAACTGGTGACCGGCTATTTGCCGCAGGTGTTCGACCTGGAGGAAGGGGCAACGGTCCATGCCAATATTTTGGCGGGCGCCCAGTTGGCGCTGGACCTGATTGCCGAGTACGAGCGGATCCCCTCCGACAGCCCCCGCAGCTCCGAGGTGTTGGAAAAAATCCATCACCTGGATGGGTGGAACCTCGAGCACCGGATCAAAAGCCTAATCATGAACCTGCACGCCCCGGAGGCTGGTCGGCGCGTGGACACGCTTTCAGGCGGCGAGAAGCGCCGGGTGGCCTTGTGCCGGGCGTTGCTGGCCCGGCCCGACCTGTTGATTTTGGACGAGCCCACCAACCATCTCGATACCACCTCCATCGAGTGGCTGGAGGAATTCCTCTCCCGGTACGAAGGCACGTGCCTGTTTGTCACCCACGACCGCTATTTCCTGGACCGGATCGCCACGCGAATCGTGGAGCTCGCCCGGGGCGGCTTCAATAGCTACGAGGGCAACTACAGCGAGTTCCTGGTGGCCAAGGCCGAGCGGATGGCCGTCGAGGAGCTCCAGGACCACAAACGGGAACGCTTCCTCAAGAAGGAACTCGAATGGGTGCGCCGCAGGCCCAGTGCTCGCCGGACCAAATCGGTGGACCGCGTGGAACGCTATTTCGAGATGGCCAACCAGGAAGAGCCCGAGCAGGAGCTCGATGTGGAGTTGATTATCCCGCCAGCCCCGAAATTGGGCAACCGGGTCATCGAATTGCGCAAGGTCACGGCGGGGATCGGGGAACGGATCCTCTTCAGCAACCTGAGTCTGGATTTGCAAGCCGGAGAACGGCTGGGAGTGGTGGGACGTAACGGGCTGGGGAAATCGACGCTTCTGAAAATCATCCTGGGCCAGATGGAAGCCATTTCAGGCGAGGTGGAGATCGGACCGCGCACGCAGATAAACTATATCGACCAGAACCGCCTGATCCTGGACGAGACCAAAACGATCTACGAGGAGGTGGGCGAAGGTCTCGATTACGTGCGTTTGGGCGAGGAGAACATCACTTTGCGCGGCTACCTGCGCCGGTTCCTCTTCAGCGAAGACCGGATCAACTCGCGGATCGCGCTCCTGAGCGGCGGCGAACGCAGCCGCGTGTTATTGGCCAAGATCCTCAAGCGCGGGGGCAACGTGCTCATTTTGGATGAGCCCACCAATGACCTGGACCTCGGCACGCTGCGGCTCTTGGAAGAGGCGCTGCTGGCCTTCAAGGGCAGCGTCATCGTGGTCAGCCACGACCGGTACTTCCTCAACCGGGTCTGCACGGCAACCCTGGCCTTCGAGGTCGATGGCGGAGTGGATTTCCATGTAGGCAACTACGAACGGTATCTGGAAATTTGCGCCCGCAGCCGTGCGGCCGAAGCGGCACTGGCCAAGCCCGCAGCTGCGATAGCCCCTGCCCGTCCCGCCGAGCAGGCCAAACCGCGCAAACTCAAATGGAAAGAGGAGCGTGAACTCGAAACCATGGAGACTACCATCCTGGAAGCCGAAACCGAGGTGGCCCGGATGGAGACCCTTTTTGCACAGGCGGATTTCTACGCCAGCCACGGCCACGAATGGGGGAAGATGGAAGATCAACTCGCTGCGGCCCGGCACGTGGTGAGCCGGCTGTATGCCCGTTGGGAACAGTTGGAGAAGGTCCGCGCCACCAGCGCCTAAGCGTGCATGAAAGCAGCCCCCGCCTACGAGTTCCTCCAAATGACCATGATCGGCCACAAGGGCCTCAAGGCACTGGAAGAAAACCAGGACCGTGTGCTCCTGAGGCCTTTGCCCATTGGCGACACGGAGCTCTATCTGCTGGCAGTGGCTGACGGCGTGAGCCGCTGTCCCGATGGCGGGGCCGTGGCCGAATATCTGGTTACACACATGGCCTGCGATGAACCCCTGCGCGAAAAGGGGAAACGTTGGCCTCAGCAACTGCGCGATTATCTGCGAGACCTGAACATTCGCTTCTACAGCGAGAACATTGCCCAGCCGGAGATGCTCGAGAGTGCTTGCACCCTGAGCGCGGCCCTCTTGGAGGGCGAATGCGCCCATTGTCTCTGGGCGGGGGATTCACCGATCTTCCGGGCACGGCCCCTCAAGGGGCGCTGGCAACTACGCCAAATCTCTGTGCCCGATTTGGTCGACCGGTTCCTGTCGGATTGTTTCGGGGCGCATGCCCCTTTCCGGCTTAAATACCGCAAGGTGCGCCTAGCCAGTGGGGACGTGTTGATCGTGGCCACTGATGGAGTCGTGCCCACGGTGGAGGCGATGGCGGCGCTTCTGGACCAACACGGGATCGGCGCGCCGCTTTTGGACGCCATCCAGAATAACGCCCAGGCCGAGGAGTATTACGACGACGCGAGCCTAGTCCTGGCGCAGCGCACCTGCTGAAAGATGAAGGGTGAAGGGTGAAGGGTGAAGGGCAGCACCCTTGAACCTGCATTCTTCTAATCGGGTGGATGCCACCGCGAGGGGTCGGGGTTCCGATTCTAAAGGTGGGACTGTAAGCGATACGGGAGGCATACCTATGAACGGACAAGGACTTGAAGTGCTCGAAACCACGGTGCATAAGACTCACGAGTGGATCAATGCGGTGGCTCAACGGGCCCATGTGGACCAGGCGACGGCGCTGAAGGTGCTCCGGGGCGTGTTGCACACCTTGCGCGACCGGTTGCCCATTCAGGAGGCCGTCCATTTCTCGGCCCAATTGCCTCTGCTCATCCGGGGCATCTACTTCGAGGGCTGGCGCCCTTCGGACGTGCCCTTGAAAATGTCGGCCCGGGAGTTTTTCGTGGCGGTCAGCGCTTCCATCAGTACCGGGCAGGAGCTCGATCCGGTGCGGATGACGCGGGCCGTGATCGGGGTGCTTAACCATCACATGTCGGCGGGCGAGATCAGCAAGGTGCGCCATGTGCTCCCCAAAGACCTACAGGCGCTGTGGCCGGAGCCCCTGGTCACGGTATAAGTATAAGCGGTGGCTATGGGTACGGGCCAAAGCGATGCCGTCCAGAGAGCAAACCGAAACCGCGTCCGGGTGGCGGCGAGTGCGGACCTGCATTATGACAGGGCGGCGCGGGTAAGCCACCAACGGCTCTTTGAAGCGGCTTCCGAGAGCGCCGATGTGCTGCTCCTGTGCGGGGATCTCACGGATTACGGGCTGGCCCAGGAAGCCGAAATGCTTGCCCAGGACCTCCGGGTCCATGCCCGCATCCCCGTGGTGGCAGTCCTGGGCAATCACGACTTCGAAAGCGGGCATGTGGGCCAGATCCGCTCGATTGTGGAAAGGGTTGGGGTCACCGTTCTGGATGGGGAATGCACAGAGGTAGCCGGTATCGGCTTCGCTGGCGTCCCGGGTTTTGGCGGCGGGTTTGGACCCCGGATGCTTAACGCCTGGGGGGAGCCACTGATCAAAGCCTTTGTCCAGGAGGCGATCGACCACTCTTTGCGTTTGGAGTTGGCCTTGTCGCGGTTGCGCACCCACACGCGGGTCGTGCTCCTACACTACGCCCCGGTGCGTGCGACCCTTGAAGGGGAGAACCTTGAGATCCTCCCGTTCCTAGGCTCCAGCCGTTTGGAAGGGCCTTTGGATCGGTTTAAAGTGGCTGCCGCTTTCCACGGGCACGCCCACAACGGGGCGCCCAAGGGGGAGACCACCGGGAAGGTCCCCGTCTATAATGTTGCTGTGCCCCTCCTGGAGCGGCTTCATCCGGGGCAACCGGCTTTCCGCGTGGTCGAATTCGACGTGGGCACGGCAAAAGGAACCGCAGATTGAGTCCCATGGAATTTGTTGAATGACAAAAGGACGAAATGAGCGGCCGCCCCATCGCCAATCGTTCAGCCTCGGAACTCGGTGGCCTCTGCTCTCTGATCCGGAATTTAACCGGTCACATCTGGGAAGGCCAACGGGCTGATCCATTCTGGCTGTTCAAGTGTCGGCGCCTTCAATGTCGCACCGGCCAGGCCTGGCCATTCCTAAATCCACATTCCTTCGAGTTCGGGTATGACTGCGTTGGATTGGTCAAGGTTCGTTGAGCTATCGTGTCGTTCCATGGTGTGCGGGTGGGTCACGCGGCGAATCCAATACCTGGCCTGGCTGGTTCCTTCCCCTTCTTGCCCGCAAAGATTTCCGCAATCGAGTAATCGCAGGCGACAGGCAATGTCTTTCCAATCGACTTCGCCAGTTGGCTCGCTTCGCAAGGATCAAGCCTTTCAAATACCCGATGGCACAGCAGCCGGCCCGGACGCAAGAGCGCGGGATCGATCTCGGCGGCGGTGCAATTGATGGTGCAGATGATCTGAAGGCGCAGGAAATCGGCCAGCATCCCGTCGGACAAGTTAAGAATCGCGCTGACCTGCTCGCGATTATCACATTCGCGGGTCATCAGCGCGGCCTCTGTGTCTTCTAAAATCACGACCAATTGTCGGTCGGGATATGAGGCCCGCTCTTTACTCCAGAAGTGGATGAATCTTGGTTCGGAAAGAAGGCCGAGGTTCGACGCTGGAATGAAGTAGAACCGGTGCGACGCCTTCAGTGCGCCCATGAGATGACGCAAATAGGAAGTCTTGCCCGTTCCAGGAGTTCCTTCAAAGATCGACAGACCATAACTCGCGGCTTTGAGCTGAAGAGTGAAACCGCGGTGCCATCCGGAAAAACCACCCCGGTAATGGAGATCAAGGTGTTCGTCACTGAGAATTGTGGAATTTGGGTCAGATCCACTCCAAAGATCCGCCCCTGGACCCTGGCTATTCGGGGGGAACATAGTGGTCGGCATCCAGCCGTGGCCGGGATGGGAAGCCACGCCAAGTGGCGGCAGAAGAAGTTCCCCCCGAAGGGCCCTCCGCCGAGGAGCCACCGGAGGGTCCCAAACCGCCAGGTCCTAGGCTCGGCCGACATTTATCCTCTCTACCCACACGAAACAGCGAAGCGCCAAATCAAAGCTACCCTCTTGCAGAGTCCGGCGCGCCGGTGGTTTCGCTGAAAGAACGCCCTAATCTGCGCCCTTCCCTGCGCATAGGCCTAAGCCAGCGATGTATTCTGACCCTCCCGTTTCAGTCACGGAGGTCGCCCTCCCGCTCACGCCAATCTGTGGTCCGGGTTTGCCGCACCAAGAGAGTCGACCTCCGATTTGGGAACCCTTCGGGTTCGCAGCGGAACGCACCTTCATACGTCATACTTCAAACTTCAAACTTGCTCATCGGCCATGGGTCACCGTGCGTCCGTGTTGAGCGCTTGATGCGATTATCTACTGGGTGAGCCCAATCTATCACGTCAGCGGGACTGGGAATGATTTCTACCGGGAAGCCATGCGCGTTCTGCAGCGGGCCGGCGTGGATTTCCTGGTCGGGGGCGCTTATGCGCTGCGTGAGTACACCGGGGTCGTGCGGGATACCAAGGACTTCGATATCTTCATGCGTCAAAGGGACTTGAAACGCGCCTTGGAGGCGCTCGGGGCGTCCGGGTACCGGACCGGGATCCCGTTCCCCCACTGGCTTGCCAAGGTCTATGAAGGGGAAGTCTTCATGGACATCGTTTTCCGGGGCGGGAATGGCTTGTGCGAGGTCGATGCGCGTTGGTTCAACCGGCGGCGCGAGGCGGAGTTGATGGGCGTGGAAGTGGGGCTGGTGGCACCCGAATTCATGATCTGGCAGAAGGCCTACATCATGGAACGGGAACGCTACGACGGGGCCGATGTTGCCCACCTCTTCCTCAACTGTGCGGCGGATATGGATTGGCCCTTGTTGCTGGAACTTTTCGGGCCCGATTGGAGGGTCCTCCTCGCTCATTTCGTGTTGTTCGGCTTCATTTATCCCGATCACCGGGACCGCATTCCGGCTCGGGTGGTCGAGGAGTTGGCCGGACGTATGGGACGCGAGACCGTCCAGGCGCCCCGCAAGGAATTCGAAGAAGGGCGCAGTCCTCTCTGCCGGGGCACCCTGATCAGTCGCCAACAGTATTTGCCCGATGTGGAGCGCTGGGGTTTTGAGGACGCGCGGATGGGAGACCGCAGCCGGATGACTCCCGAGGACATCCGCGAATGGACAGCCGCCATCCAGCAGCACGAGTGAGGGCTTGCGCCCCGGTGCTTCGGAGAAACGGGCTGAGGACAATGGGGCCGTTAACGGGGCGGCACGCGATTTAAAAAGAAACGGAGGGTATGTATGAGCTTGGATGCGGAAGGAATGCCTGTGGTGGGCAATATAAAAGTGGAAATGGTCGACCAAAAAGGTTTGGTGGAGCTGCTCAATGGGGATTTGGCTTATGAGTATCAAGCCATCATCACGTATCTGCAGTACGCGGCATCCGTGACGGGGCCCTACCGGCAGGAACTCAAGCAGTTTTTCAACAACGAGATCCCCGACGAGACGCGGCACGCGCAGTACCTGGCGGAAAAAGTGGCCGCCTTGGGCGGGGTTCCCCGGGTTCAACCGGAGCCAGTGCCGCAGGAGACCGACGCGCGCCGGATGCTGGAGAACATCGTGGAGGCCGAGAGGACCTCCCGCAACCGGTACTCGGAGCGCGCGGCACAGGCCGAAGCCTTGGGGGAGGTGGGCCTTTCCAACCATTTAGAGGATTTCGCCGATGATGAGAGTCATCATTTGGACGAGACCCTCAAAATCCTGCAGGGTTGGAAATAGGAGGTATGGATCCAGCCGCAAGCGAGGGCGGGGTGGGGTTGGTGCCCATAACAACCGCGCATGGGGACGGGATCGGGCCGGAGATCATGAATGCAGTCCTGCGGATCCTTGAGGAGGCAGGCGCCGGGATCGCGCCCGAGCCGATAGAGATCGGCGAACAAGTGTACCGGCGCGGCGTACCCAGCGGTATTGAGGACGCCAGTTGGGACACCTTGCGGCGAACCCGTGTGTTCCTGAAATCCCCGGTGACCACGCCCCAGGGCGGCGGGTACAAGTCCTTGAATGTGACCACCCGAACCACGTTGGGGTTGTATGCCAATATCCGGCCCTGCTTTTCCTTGGATCCTTTCGTGCAGACCAAGCATCCAGGCATGAACGTGGTGATCGTCCGGGAAAACGAGGAAGATACCTATTTGGGAATCGAGTACCAGCAGACCCAAGAGGTCACCCAATGCTTGAAGCTAATCAGTCGGCCCGGGTGCGAGAAGATTGTGCGCTATGCCTTCGAGTATGCCAGTACCCACAACCGCCAGCGGGTGACATGCTTCAGCAAGGATAACATCATGAAGCTCACCGACGGACTCTTCCACCGCGTCTTCGAGGAGGTCGCCGTCGAATATCCCGGTATCCAGAGCGACCATTTCATTGTCGATATCGGGGCAGCGCGTTTGGCGGATACCCCGGAGAACTTCGATGTGATTGTCATGCCCAATCTCTATGGGGATATCCTCTCGGATGTTGCCGCGCAGATTGCAGGCAGCGTCGGCTTGGCTGGGAGCGCGAATATCGGAGCCGGTGTGGCCATGTTTGAAGCGATTCACGGTTCGGCCCCGACCATAGCCGGGCGGGATATAGCAAATCCCTCAGGGCTCTTGCAGGCAGCGGTGCTGATGTTGGTGCATATCCAGCAAGCCGACGTGGCCCAGCGGATACAGAATGCGTGGCTGCGCACAATTGAGGATGGAATGCACACTGCGGATATCGCCTCGGCCACCCACACCCAGGTGAGGTTAGGAACCCAGGAGTTTGCGGACGCCGTGATTGAGCGTCTCGGATTGCTGCCCCACCGTCTTAAAGCCGTGGAGTATCGAATAGGCCAGGATCCTATCCACCAGGCGGCACTCCGGCCGAGGTGCCCCGCAACAAAAGAGCTTAAGGGCGTGGACGTGTTTCTCGATTGGGCACAGTACGATCGGAACGCAGCCGAACTGGGGCGGCAAATTGAGGCGTTGGCCTTGCCCGGAGTCGCGCTCAAAAGCATCAGTAATCGCGGAGTCGAGGTCTATCCGCATCGCTTTCCGGAAACGTTCTGCACCGACCAATGGCGGTGTCGGTTCGTGTCGGCCACCAACGGCAATGGAATGGCCCTGGACCAAGTCATCGAACTGTTGCGGGTCTTAGAGGCAGCGGGTCTGGAGTTCGTACAGACCGAGCACCTCTACAATTTCAATGGAAAGCCAGGATATTCTTAACCCGTGGTTCCCTTCGGAACTGAGGAATGACGGGAGTCCATGGACCGTATGGACTGTTTGGAGGAGTGATCCCGGTCAATCACCAGACAGTGGTGGTTTCTCGGTATTGGCGGATGAGTGGATCGGGCGTGAGCAGGGTGAGTTGTTGGAGGAGCGCGGTGGCAATGAGAAGGCGATCAAAGGGATCGCGATGCAGCAAGGGCAGTGCAACCGCGGCGAAGGCCTGGTCAGCCGTGAGGGCGAGCATAGTGAGACCGTGAGCGCAGCAGGCTCGGGTGAACCATTCGCTGGGAGCGAATGGGAGATCAAGTTTCCCTGCTGCGTGCTTCTGGCCGATTTCGAAAGCTGTTATGGCGGAAACATGCAACCTCCCCGCATGAGTCCGCAGCGCATTTCTCGCAGTTTCACTTAGGCCGGTCGGTTGCATGACCAGCCACAAGAGCGTGCAGGTATCGAGCAGGATCATCGGCCGGTTGTGGGCCAGTCCTCTTCGGTCGCCGGTTCCGTTGGGTCATACAAAATCCGCCCTTGGAGTTCGGGATGGACCCGCAGGGGATCGGGTACCTGCGCGGTCGGCGGGCGACTCAAGGCCGCTATCGGTTTGCCATTACGGCAAATCAGCACGATTTCGCCCGTGGCTTCGACTTTGGCAAGCAGGGCGGAAAGCTGCGTCTTGGCCTGGTGTGTGTTGATGGTGAACATGCTGGAAGACAGGCTTGGTTAGACTAAGCTTAGTTCATCTTCCAATCCTGTCAATGGCTCGGCCCGTTGGTGGAACTCCTCTAGGGCCCCAATCCGCCCGGCCTCCGGCCAATCCGCGTGGCCCGTTTTGATGCGCCCCCCGCCTTCAACTGTTAGGCGACGTTCTTTCGCTTGCGAGCTTGGGCCGTCGCATCGCGTGAAGTAAATCGGCGTAATCTGCGGATGAACTCGCTAGGGTCTGCCCCAGGTTAGATTTCCGCTGAAAGCTTTCCGCCTTCAACTCTTGTCTGCTCTTAAAATGCCGTCACTGAGGATCCGGGCCCGTAATCCGCCGTAGCCGCGCAGCGACGATTCGGCACCGGGGCCGAAAGCCATGTTCATCCAATCGCACGGACGGCATTCTTCGACGCCCTGGAAGTGGACGCCTTGGATTGCGAAGGCTTTGCCTATTAGCGTGTTCATGTCCACCCCAGCCGTGATGACGTTACGCCTGAAGACAGCCGGGGTTTTTCCAACAATCCCGAGCTCCTTTGAAAGACGTTCGAAGGTCTCAAACGCAAACAAAGTAATTTGGCCCCGGTAGTCCGTTTTGAAATCCAGGAACCGGTCTCCAAGAATTCCGCGGCCCGCCACGCATTCGATCTGGCTGACTTCCTGAATGGCGTGGTCGCCCGGCGGTTGGCCGTGGCGCCCGAAAAAGTTGTGCCCAGGAGAGATATACAGGTGCTTGATCTGCATCTGTGGTAAGGAAAGCATCTCCAGTATCATCCCAAGTATGGCTCATTTGACCAACCCAGAATTTTCAGCAGTGTTGATCGCAGGAGGCGCATCCCGGCGAATGGGAACCGACAAAGCGCTTCTGCCGTGGAAGGGTCAGCCGTTATGGCAGCATCAGCTCGGACAGTTGCGGGATTTGGGGGTTGCCCGATTATTTATTTCGAGCAATTGCCAAGAACCCTTTGCGGGGGCTGGTTGCGAGGTGATCCCGGATGTTGTCGTGGGACGGGGTCCGTTGGGGGGAATCCATGCGGGGCTAGCCACGATCAAGACGCCATGGCTGATTGTTCTGGCAGTAGATATGCCGCAGGCCGGGACGCCCTTGCTAGCACGGTTGATGGGCGACGCAGTGAACGGAGTGGGCGTGGTGCCCCAACTGGATCGAGGGTTCGAACCGTTGGCCGCCATTTATCCGCGGGGCGCACTGGAGATTGCTTCCGACCGACTCCGGGGCGCCGATTGGTTCCTTCAGGGGTTTGTCGGAGAGTTGATCGAGCGCCGGCTGGTGCGGGCGTGGATACCGGGACCGGACCTGAAGGATGTGTTCCGAAACCTGAATGTGCCCACGGACCTTGAAGAAAAAGCCGAAAGCTGAAGAAAAAGCCGAAAGCCGAAAGCTAAAAGCTAAAAAATAGTCACACATGCCGGTAAGGCAGGAAATGGGACAAGCAACGGTGTCGCAATGTGCGGCTTCGCGTGAGA
>JAYVTN010000223.1:0-3306 GCA_043788785.1 Spartobacteria bacterium
GCTCCAGGTTACCCCGTCCACCGAGGAGTAGCCCACCATGTATTGCCCCGAGCGCAGCAGACGCAGCCATGTGGGGGCCGCTCCCGCGCCCATCGACAACGGCGAGGTTGCCCCCCCAGTGAGCAAGCGGCTCTGGAAGGTCACGCCATTGCCGGGGCTCACGAGGATCATCGCGTTGGGCGCGTTGGCCGTGAGGGCCTGCCGGATCATCAGCCCGCCCTTGGCCCAGCTGTTCGTGTTCGACTGGCTAACCACTCGCGCCGTGACCTGCACATTCCCCGTTGCTGGTTGGGAAAGGAAATGGAAGGCGTCAGCGATGCCGTAGATATCAGCACCCGCGCCCTTGAGCGTGAACGTGCCAGTAGCTGCATCATAAGTGGAGCTGCCGGCCACGCCGACCGCGCCGATATCGAGAGCCGTCCAAGTACTAGGAGCCATCTGAGCCAACGCCCCCACACTGAGACCCGCCAGGACCCCCAGCCACGAATCAGTTGCGTACTTCGGGGCGGCTAGCTCCCGGCTGATGCGAGCTGCGCCATCGCCCGACTGCGTGAATGTACATGGCGGCCCAATGCGCCGGGCAACCGCGCCTCCAATCCCGCGACTTCGCTCGAGCCTATTTGCACACTGCCCTGATGCAAAAGCCCTAGCCCGAGTCCGACGCTGGGCCGCGCCTGCGATCTTCTGACTTCCCGCCGTATATGTGAATGCGGTCGAGGCGTTGGACGACACGGGCTGGTCAACGTCGGCGGAGTTGATCGCCGAAGATCCCCGGTTGCGTCTGGATGCGCCTTCTGATGAGCGACGGCTCCGGAAAAAACCTGCGCGCCCGGGTAGTTTTGCGTTTACACTGTTTCCCATGAAACCGGCCAAAGAGGTGGAGTTCGAGGTGCTTGGCAAGGAGTCGGCAACCAATCTTTCCAAGGACGATCCTTGGGTGGCTCTCATTGCCAAACTCATGGACACCGCCTTCGTGATCCCCGGCACCCGGATCCGGTTTGGCCTGGATCCCCTGATCGGATTGTTACCGGGCCTGGGCGACACGGCTTCGGCCATGATTTCGGGGGCTTTGATCTTTCAAAGCGCCCGGCACGGCCTCCCGAAAGTGGTACTCGCACGCATGGCCCTCAACGTTTTGGTCAATGCATCCGTGGGTGCCATTCCAGTGCTTGGGGATTTCTTCTCTGTGTGGTTCCGCTCCAACGCCCTCAACTACGCATTGCTTCAGAAACATGCCGGAACAGGGCGGCCATCCACGCGCCCGGATTGGATTTTCGTCGGCGCTCTACTGGCCGTGCTCATTGCCGGGCTAGGGCTGCTGTTTTTCGGTGCCGCCATGCTGGTTGGCGCAATGTTCCGGGGCCACCGATAACGCTCCGCATATGGGCTTACGGGGGTTGTCCGTTAGCCCATTGCGGCCAGCAGGTCCATTCGGTCCCTTCGGTCCATTCACCGACCGACCCTCAAGAATCTACGATAAACTGCATCATCTTGGCAAAACGATCCTTGGCCGACTCCGGCGCCACGGGAGTGTTGAGGATGGTGGTTGCGTCCTTGTGCTCAATGAGATCGGCGGGAAGCTCCTTGATGAAGGAACTCGGGCTGCAGGGCGCTGCGCTGCCGTACTTGATCCGATTCCGGCACCACGAGAGCACTAAGGTGCGCATCGCCCGCGTGATCCCCACATAAAGCAGCCGCCGCTCTTCATCCACCGTCCCTTCCGTCTTGGAACGGTCATGAGGCAGGAGGCCTTCTTCCAAGCCGATCAGGTAGACGTGGGGAAACTCCAAGCCTTTGGCCGCGTGCAAGGTAATCAAGGTAACGCCCTGGCCTTTCTCCTGGCTGTCCTCCTCTTGCTGCTCCTGGCGCAGCATCATGTCGTCGAGAAACCCGCGCAGTCCCTTGTCCGAGCGCTTCTGGTTCTCGTGAAACCACCGGATCATCTCCAAAACCTTGCTCTCGCGCTTAATGCCTTCCTCGGGTGTCTTGCACGTGCGCTTGAGATCCTCCAAATATCCGGTCTCGTTGATGAACTCCCGCAGCACGGCGGGCTGGTCGGAAAGTGGCTCGTGCAACTTGGTTTCAAAGCTATCGAGCAGGGCGACAAACTTGTCGATCGCCCCGGAAGCCCGTTTAGTGATCGAGCTGCGGAATTCAGGATCCTTGAGCGTCGCGAAAACACTGCAGCGCTTGTGGATACTCTCCTCGGTCGCACGCTCAACCACGCTCGCCCCGATCCCCCGCGCCGGCGTGTTGATGATCCGCAACAACGACACGTCGTCATCGGTGTTGAGCAGACACGCCGCGTATGCCAGGAAATCCTTGATCTCGCGGGCATCAAAGAAACTCTTGCCGCCTACCACCCGATACGGGATCCGCAATTCGCGCAGATGCTGCTCGACGAGCCGGGACTGGGCGTTCATCCGGTACAACACGGCGAAATCTTCCCACTTGGCCGCCTCGAAACTCTGCCTATGCATGATCTCGTTGCAGACAAACTCCGCCTCTTGGCGATCATCGGGCATCTGGATGATGCGCACCTTTTCGCCGCCCTCGGTGCTGCTCCAGAGCTGCTTTGGACGCCGACGCGGATTATTTTTGATCAACGCATTGGCGGTACCCAGAATCGTGTTCGTAGACCGATAATTTTGCTCCAGCTTAACCACCGTTGGCGACGGGAAATGGGATTCGAACTCCAGGATGTTGGAGACCTCGGCACCACGCCACCCGTAAATGGATTGATCATCATCCCCGACGACCGCCACATTGGGCAGCACACTGGGATCGTCATCAGCAGACCGGGCCAACAACGAGACCAGGTCCAGCTGTAAGCGGTTGGTGTCCTGGAATTCGTCGACCATCAAGTACCGGAATTTCCGGTTCCACTTCTGGCGGACCTCCCCGTGCTCGTTTAAAAGCTTCACGGTGAGCAGCAGCAGGTCGTCGAAATCGACCGCATTGAGGGTTTTGAGTTCGATCTGGTACCGGGCGAATACGGCCCCAATGAGGGTCTGGTCGTCCTCCGGGGCATTCCAGCCTTTGTTCTTGGCTTGGGAGATGAGGCTCTTGGCCAAGTTGGCCTCGAGCTTTTCGTCCTTGGCTGCGGTCCGGGTGATGATTTTTTTGATCAGGCCCGTCGTGTCGCCCTCGTCGTAGATGGAGAAATTCTTTTTGTAGCCGAGCTTCTCGATGTCCTGGCGAAGGATCCGCATGCAGAGGGCATGAAAAGTGGACATGGTGACCTTTTTGGCTTGGTCCTTGCCAATCTGGCGTTCCAACCGTTCACGCATCTCATTGGCAGCCTTG
>JAYVTN010000224.1:0-7091 GCA_043788785.1 Spartobacteria bacterium
CTTGGCTCCAGTGTTCGGGGGTCGCGTAAAGGACGCTTAAATCCCACGTATCCTCGGCCTTGATCTGGTCGCGGGTTGGGATGGCCGCCGCGCCGCCGAGGGCCTCGTCTTTCTCAAAAAACTGTTGACTCATGTAGATGGGTGAATTTCGCGGAGCCATCCCCGGGCGGCAAGTCCAAAGGCGTCCCACAGGACGTATCGGGCGGAGCGCTTAGGGGGGTCGAGGCGATCTACAAAGCAGCGAACGCGACCTCGTGGTCGCTCTCGGTCTTGATCAGTTTCGGTTTCATTAGATGCTTTCGGCGTTGATCTGGTCGTATTCGGCGTGGGTGCCGACAAACCGGATAAATAAACGCCCGGTGTTATAGTGGATTTTTACAATGAGCCGGTAGTTGTTGCCTTTGATGATTGGTGTTCCGTCCGAATTCGCCGCCGGGTTTGTTGGCCAGCGCCGACAGACACTCCGCCGGCGGTCTCTAAGGATCCGGTGGCGAACTCGGTCTCCGCCTACGCTTTCCCTTCCTGATCAGTTCGGCTTCTTCGGGGCTGCCTTCTTGCGCCCATCGATATACCACTCGAACAGCCGGGCAAAGAACTCCTTAGACACTTCGTCGTCCTCGCTGACCTTCTTGTAGAACTTGAAGTTGTCGTTCACCAGGTCTTGGAAGGCATCTTCAGCCACTTGCCGGAAGGTAGCTTCAACCGCGTGCTTGGACCCATTCTTCAGCTGTTGCTGGAGTGCCTCGTCTTCGCTGATCTTCTTCTCCAGTTGCTTGATCACCATGATCTCGTCCTCGGTGAACGAGGTGTTAAAGCGCGTGTTAAGGTCTTCGATGATCTTCGAGAGCGCCTCATGTTCCTCCTCCGTCACTGTTGCCCCGCCCCCATAGTTGAGCGGTCCACCTTGCTTGCACGCGCCATAAACGCCCGCAGCTCGTCCTCAGAGAACCGGACGGTCTTAGGGCCAAAGCGCAGCGCCTGAAGCTTCTCGGTTTTTACCCAGACAAGGAGGGTGCCAGTGGAGATGTGTAGGAACTCGCCTGCTTGCTTAGTCGTGTAGAGACGGCTGCTCATGGCATAAATACGGATAGCAGCTGTTTCCGACTAATACCGGGGACCCTGACCGTATCCCCGCGAAAATGCTACCAAAGCAGGCCGATACCCTACTACCCTACCCCCTAGAACCACCCGACTGGCGAAGTGTAAGGAGGAAGAATAGAAAGCAACGCCACTCTGGCGGGTGGCGGTAAACGTTCTGCCCGTTGAGCAAACATGCACCTAAGGGGCGGCTTCGCGGTGGCACAAGGCCTTGCGCACAACTACCGTCAAGAACACTCAGCAGGCGCGCGCTTCAGCTACACGCTTCACAAGATTGAACAGGATCACCGGAATGGCCAGCATCGGTCCATTGCGTGGTGTGGGTCTTGAAAGCTTCAAAGGCCCCCTCGATGGCGGCCGCTTCGGTCGCACCGGGAAGCCTGATAATTAGAAGTAGCGCTAACGGGATTCGAACCCGTGTCCCCGCCTTGAGAGGGCAGTGTCCTAGGCCTCTGGACGATAGCGCCGTTTAAGAGGACGGGGAGGCTAACCGATGGCCCAACGTGGGGCAACCGGATTCTTTAGTCGGTGATTTGGGTGCGGTTGACCTCCAAAAGCTCTTCGCTGGGAGTCAACCGCTTCTGTGTGACCCGGTCGACGGCCTTGCGCTCGGCCAACTCGATCTGCGCTTTAAGCGAGCCATCGAGCCGGTTCATTTTGGCAAAGAGCAATTTGTAGTACGCCTTCCACTCCGTACGCCGCTCGGAATCGGTGCGCATGAGGTGAATCCGCTCGAATTGAGCCTGAACTGCCGGGTCATTGACGGCCTTGTTCTGGGCCAGGCGGAAACGAACGCGGTCGCCCATCTTCTCGGTGGCTTGCTCGGTTTCGGACTTTTTTTCTTTGATTGGCCGGTTCTCTTTGCGTTTTCCGGTAGGCGTGGGCGACTCGGGAATCAAGGGAACCGGATCATTGCCGGGCTGTGGCGATTGGCCGGGGATCAACTCCAAACGGTCATCGGGTTTGGCCGCGGCCACGGCAGGCGCTTGGCTGCCGGGCGCCGCCGCCGGGGTGGAGGGAGCCGCTTCCTGCGCCTCCAGGGAGGGCAGCATCCATAGCGCGGCGACAGATAAAAGGAGCAATTTGTTCATTGGCAAAGGCAAGCAGCGGGCACGATAGCGCAAAGATTTCGTTTGAAAAGAACGCCCTACTGGCGCATGGGGTGGGGGGTATGCCTCAGATTGGAAGTGTTCCACGTCCGGTGCAGCTTGATCTTACCCCGATCGAGGTGGCTGCGGCGTGCCGTCACCTGCCGGGCATGGTTTTTTTCGATTCGGCCCTGGAGAGTGCAGATCCGGGTCAAATCTCGATCGTAGCGGCCCAACCCGATCTGATCCTCGAAGGCACTGATTGGGCGCTCCTGCGCGATGCCGTAGCCGCCCGGCAAACCCATGATGGCCAGGACGATGGCCTTCCTCACGGATTCGCAGCCGGATCGGTGGACTATGAGGGCCGGTTTTGCTTCGGTTTTTACGAAAACGCCCTGATTTACCGGCACGCGGACGAGAGTTGGCAGGAGATCGGCCATTTGGACCTCGAGCGTTCCCGGAGGCCGACTGGGGGATCTTTGCCCGTGTTTTCGTCGGAACCGCCCCAATTCCGCAGCCACCTCCAGAAGAGCCAGTTTTGCGGGATGGTCGCCCGGGCCCAAGAATACATTGCGGCCGGGGACATCTATCAGGTCAATCTTGCCCATCGCTTTGACGCGATCTGGAAGGGGGATCCATTCGCCCTGTACGAAGCGCTGCGCCATTATTCACCCGCCCCGATGGCGGCAATGCTGCAGGTTGATCACCGTTGTGTGCTTTCGACTTCCCCCGAGTCGTTCCTCAAGATGAGTGGCAGCGCGATCCGGACCCGGCCCATCAAGGGGACCCGGCCCCGCCGATCAGACCCGAAGGCGGACGAAAAGAGCGCGTACGACCTGATCACCTCGGCCAAGGAGATTGCCGAGCTAGTGATGATTACCGACCTCGAACGGAATGACCTGGGAATGGTGTGCGAGTATGGCAGTATCCACGTCCCGGAACTCCTGAAGCTAGAGCGCTACGAACAGGTCTTCCACTTGGCTTCGACCGTGGAAGGTCGGCTCCGGCCTGGCATGGATCATGTCAGTGCCCTGTTCACGTGTTTCCCGGGGGGCTCGATCACAGGCGCCCCAAAGCGGCGGGCCCGGGAGATCATCGCGGAGTTGGAACCGGTTCCCCGGGGCCTCTACACGGGAGCGCTCGGGTGGTTCGGGTTTAACGGGGAAAGCCAATTCAGCATCGCCATCCGGACGGCCGTTGCCGAATCCGGTCGGCTGCATTTCCACGTGGGCGCGGGAATTGTGGCTGATTCGGTGCCGGAAAAGGAGTGGCAGGAGACTTTGGACAAAGCCGCTGGGATTCTGTTGGCGGCGCAGAGAATGGCTGGCTGACTTAGCCGCGGGGGAGCCGCTGATGGACGGGATGGACGGGATGGACTCCGGAGGCCGCTAACGTTTCCCAAGGCGCCCGGGTCCGCTTAGGTCGTTTAGGTCGTTTAGGTCCCTTACGCCCCCCCTCGCCAACCAACCGCGCTTCGCGGCGCTCCCTGACCCCTGGACCCGCTTCCCACTTGCCCAGGAAGGCCGGTTCCGGCACGTTGTCGCCTTTATGTCCAATAAACGGTTTGGCTGTCTCGGAATCGCCCTCTTTCTGTTGTTATGCGTGAGCGTACTGTTCAACTTCTTTTTCCTGGCCTCGCGCGGCACGCCCTCGGGCTCTTCCGCGTTGGGGAAGGCCAGCGCCGCACCCCACTTTGACGAGGCCACGGTGGTAGCCGGCCAGGAGAGCAACGACAAGAAGATCGCCCTCATCTACCTGCGCGGGGTCATCACGTCGGCCGAGCCCGGCTCCCTGGGAACCACCATGGTCGATGACATCAAAATCCAGCTCAGCCAGGCGGCTGCCGACGCCAAAATCAAGGCCATCGTCCTCTACATCGATTCTCCGGGGGGCGAAGTCACCGCCTCTGACATGATTTACTCTGCGGTACGGCGCGTGCGCGACGAAGCCAAAAAGCCTGTGGTCGTTTATATGGGGTCCATGGCGGCTTCTGGCGGCTATTACGTGGCGTGCGCCGGCTCCTGGCTCATGGCCAATGACACCACTTTCACCGGGAGTATCGGCGTCATCATGCAATCGCTCAATTACCAGCAACTCTTCGGCAAGCTCGGCTTGGAATCGGTCACCTTCAAGAGCGGCAAGTTCAAGGACATGCTCAGCGGTTCGCGCCCCATGACCGAGGATGAGAAGCAATACGTCCAAGGGTTGATCATGCAGACCTATGGCAAGTTTGTGGGTATCGTGGCCAAGGAACGCAACCTCCCCGAAGACCAGCTCCGCAACGGGGTGGCCGATGGCCGCGTGGTTTCAGGCAAGGACGCCGTGGAGGCCGGGCTCATCAATGAGATCGGCGAAGTCGAAGGCGCTTACGCTAAGGCCATGGAAATGGGCAACGCCAAAGGGGCGACCATCATCCGCTACGAGGCCGGGTTCAAATTGGGCCGTATCTTGCGGATGCTGGGGCAATCGGAGAAAACCAAGATCCAGGTAGACTTGGCCCAATCCATTGCTCCGCGGCTGGAGCTGGGACACATGTATTACTTGCCCACCTTCTACGCGCAGTAGCGCTTAGAAGCCCCAACGCGTTCCTGCCGCTGTGGAAACGCCAACCACGATCCCGCTAGTTGTTTTGCTGGCCACCCTGTTTGTGGTCGGGGTGAGCGTCTACAACGCGCTGGTGCGCCGGGTCGTCTCCCAACGCGCCCATGTGCGGGTCTCGGCATTCAACCTCACCGATCTTGGGCTGACCATCTTTCTGACAGGGCTCCTGGGAATTCTTATTGTGATCGCGGTATTCGGGCCGGTGGCGGCTACCCAGCCGATTAATCCCAATAGCGTTTTGCCCAGTTCGCTCACCCTTCTGGTGCCTGCCGTGGCGTTGGCCGCCTACATGCATTTGCGCGGTGCGTCATTGGCCTATGTTTTCGGATTGTACCGGCTCTCCCTGATGCAGGCCCTGCTTCGTGGCCTTGGCCTGGTGATCGCGGCGTTCCCGCTGGTGTTCGTGGCGGCGGTGGTCACCCAGACCTTTCTGGAGGAAACCGGCCAGGAGCAGGAGTTGGTCACCCTGTTCCGCGACATGGTGCGCAATGGCAATCAGAGGGCAATCCTTCAGATTGGCTTTGCCGGGGTCATCTTAGCCCCATTGAGCGAAGAATTCCTCTTCCGCGGCTACTTCTACGGGACCTTGAAGCGCTACTGCGGGGGCTGGGTGAGCGCCCTGTTTACCGCAGCCCTTTTCGCCGCGATGCATATGAACCTGGCCAGTTCGCTGAGCCTTTTCGTGTTGGCGCTCTGCTTGACCGTGGCGTACGAGGCCACGGGCTGCCTGCTGGTGCCCATGATCATGCATGGGATGTTCAACGGCACCCAGCTCCTCCAACTCTATTGGAATAGCCAAACCCCCCTGTGAGGTTGCCCTCCGAAAAAACCACGCTCCAAGAGGTGGGCGAGGATCGTCTGGTGGCAACCCTCACCCGGGCCATTGCGTGCCGGGGCGACGTACAAACCGGGATCGGCGACGATTGTGCGGTGGTCGGCAACCCCCGGGCCAAACGCTGGACCTTGCTCAAAACCGATGCCGTCATTGAAGGCATCCATTTCTTGCCGGGCGAAGATCCCCAGCGGGTTGGGCGCAAAGCCATCTGCCGGGCTCTGAGCGATATCGCAGCGATGGGCGGGGTCCCTGAGTACGCCCTGATCACTTTGGCGGCTGCACCTGCGGTCGAACTCGCGCACCTTCAGGGTCTGTACCGAGGGCTCCGATCCGCCGCGCGCCGGTTTGCCGTCGATATCGTCGGAGGCGAGACATCGCGTTCACCGGGCCCCCTCTTTGTGAGCATCGCCCTCACGGGTTGGGTAGAACCGAAGCGCTGCGTGTTGCGCTCGGGCGGGACGCCGGGCGATCTGCTCTATGTCACCGGTCGCCTCGGTGGATCTATCGGCGGCAAACACCTGGATTTCCACCCGCGTTTGGCCGAGGGCCGATGGCTGGCGACGCGCCATTTGCCCAGCGCTATGATGGACCTCAGCGACGGACTCGGGGCCGATCTCCCGCGCATGGCTACCGCAAGCCGCTGCGGGTTCACCCTCCATAATGACCGGGTTCCGTGTTCCCCAGGCGCCGACCTCCAAGCCGCGCTCGCGGACGGGGAAGACTACGAATTGCTTTTCGCGATAAACCCGGCCCTTGCCGGCCCGATGGAGCGCGCCTGGGCGAAGCAGTTTCCCAAGCTGCGGCTCAGCCAAATCGGACAACTGACACCCAAGACCCGGTCCAAGACTCCGGCCGGGTTTGATCACTTCAAATGAGCCCACCCACGGGCGGGATGCCCATTCCACTATGAGTTTAACCCATAGCCCTGAAGAGACGTTCGAGCTTGGACGCGCCTTGGGCCAATCCTTGGCAGGGGGCGAAGTGCTAGCCTTGGTGGGCGATCTTGGAGCCGGCAAGACCCACTTTGTCAAAGGCTTGGCCGCGGGACTGGGCCACGGCCAGGAAGTCACCAGCCCCACTTTCACGCTCATCCACGAATATACGGGAGGCCGGGTGCCGCTTTATCACTTTGACTTCTACCGTCTGGAGAGCGAGGAGGACGTCCTACGGATTGGGCTGGACGATTACCTCGAGGGCAAAGCCATCGTAGCCATCGAGTGGGCGGATAAGTTCGCGGCTCTTTTGCCGGCCCACACCCGATGGCTCCACTTCCGGGTGACGCCCGAAGAGGGCCGTCAGATCGAGGAAACGGGCCATTCCGGGGTAGCATGGGATTCCAGCCCATGAACAAGCCGCGAGTGTATTGCCGAGTGATAGAGGTAGGGATGGAGCATTGATTTGCTCCACCCCCCCCTCCGAACCGGACGGGCGGATTTCCCGCATCCGGCTCTCCAGTTAGTGGTTTGCTC
>JAYVTN010000225.1:0-5184 GCA_043788785.1 Spartobacteria bacterium
CCACCCTACAGCCGTTCCATAGACTCCTACCTCATGGTGCATACAGCCGAGGCTCCTACCCGGAGCACGGATCCGATTCAGATCCAAAAAACCTACTTGGAAGCTTACCGCTGGATGCTTCTGGCGCGGGTAGTCGAAGAGAAGATTGCCAGCCTCTACCGGGGCGGGAAAATCTTTGGCGGTGTATTCCTCAGTAAAGGCCAGGAAGCTTTGAGCGTGTCGGTGGGTATCTCGTTGCGCAAGGGCGACGTATTCGCTCCGCTCATCCGCGATCAGGCGGGGCGGCTCGCATTCGGGGAAACCCTGCTGGATTGCACGCGCACCTACATGGGATCCAGTTTGGGCCCGATGCGTGGACGCGATGGCAATGTCCATCGTGGACGCCCGGCCGAAGGGATCCTTCCTATGATCAGCCATCTGGGGGCTATGATCCCTGCTGTAGCTGGAGTGTTGATGGCCCGGAGGTTCCGCGGGCTACATGGAAGCGTGGGTGCCACTTGCCTGGGAGATGGGGGCACGTCGACGGGCGCTTTCCACGAGGCTCTCAACCTGGCTGCCGTTGAGCGACTGCCCTTGGTCATGGTTGTCGCCAATAACCAATACGCCT
Source organism: Spartobacteria bacterium (assembly GCA_043788785.1). GTDB lineage: Bacteria > Verrucomicrobiota > Verrucomicrobiia > Chthoniobacterales > Chthoniobacteraceae > CAIURC01. The sequence continues at coordinate 608 of JAYVTN010000225.1, forward strand.
ATTCCACACCCAATTCCCGGCAATTCGCCTGCAAGGACTTGGTTGATAAGGCCATTGGATACGGAGTTGCCGGCCATAGCGTTGACGGCACAGACCTTGGCGAGTGCCTGCGCGTGCTCGGAAAAGCGGTGGATGACGCCAGAGCGGGCCAAGGCCCACAACTTGTAGTCGCCTCCATGTTGCGCTTGGTGGGCCACGGCGAGCACGATGACGCCCACTATATCGACCCGGAATTACGCAAGTCCCCGCTTGGGCGCGATTGTCTGAAGGTGGCCCAAGAACGGATCCTTGGGGAAGGCTGGGCCGATGAGCAGGCCCTTCGCTTGTGGCTCGAAGATGCTCAACACCAAACCGAGGCAGCCGTCTCGGCCACTTTGCGGGAACCGCTACCCGATCCGAACCAGGAGGACTGGTGCGCCTTGGCTACCCGTCATCTCAGCGAAGGCTAACCCCCCAATTTCCCTCATTTCGTGATCACTTATCTCGAAGCCATCCGCGAAGCCCAGTTCAAGGCGTTGTCCGACGATCCCCGGGTCTACATCTACGGCCAGGACGTTGGCCAGTTCGGCGGCGCCTTCAAAGCCACCAAGAATCTCGCCAAAGAATTCCCAGGGCGCGTCCTTGACTCGCCCTTGAGCGAAGACGCCATGATCGGGTCTGCTATCGGGGCGGCCTTCGAGGGCATGCGGCCCATCGTGGAGATGCAGTTTGCTGATTTTTCAACGGTCGGCTTCAACCAGATCGTCAATCACGCGGCCACGATGTACTGGCGCACACAGATGCCATGCCCAATTACCGTGCGCTTGCCCAGCGGCGGCACAGCCGGAGGCGGGCCCTTCCACAGCCAGAGCATGGAAGCTCTTTACGCCCATTACCCGGGCCTGATCGTGATGACCCCGGCGACTGTCGAAGACGCCTACAGCATGCTTTTGGAAGCCGTGGCAATCGATGACCCAGTCATCTTCTGCGAGCACAAGTACCTCTACTACCATCTCAAGGCCGAGTCCTTACCGACCACTGCCTTGCCGACCGGAAAAGCCCGCGTGGCCCGGGCGGGTCGGGATGCGACGATCGTGACCTACAGCGCCATGGTTCACGAATCCTTGGCGGCGGCGGAGGAACTCGCCACAGAAGGTTGGGAAATCGAAGTCATCGATCTACGCACGGTTAAGCCCTTGGACACTGATACCGTACTGGCTTCCGTAGCCCGCACTGGCCGTTTGTTAGCCGTGGGCGAAAGTTTCCCCTGGGGCAGCGTGACGGCCGAGGTGATCGCCCGGGTTGCCTGTGAAGGCTACGACTTGCTGGACACCGCGCCCCGACGCCTCAATGCCAAGGATACACCGGTCCCCTACCATCCCAATTTATGGGGCACCCACCGGCCCACAGCTGGAACGATCTCCGCTGAAATGCGCGAACTCTTAAGGCGATAACCCTCCAAATTACTGACCGCGATGCCACGCATTCCTATCATCATGCCTCAACTCGGCGAATCCATCGCCGAGGCAACCATCGTCAACCTGCCCTTCAAGGTCGGCGACCTGATCGAGCCCGACCAGGACGTCATGGATGTTGAAACCAATAAGGCCACCATGGGCGTGACGGCCCCTTGCAAAGGCACCATCGTCGAGTTGTTGGTCAACCTCCAACAGAGTTACGCTGTCGGCACCACCCTGGCGTACTTGGAAGTTAGCGAGGCCGATGCTTTAGGCTTGGGCTTTGATGCCAATGCAGTGGTCCCAGCCACCCAAACTCCGGTGGCGAATGCTGCAACGACTGCCGCGCCCGCACCTCCCAAGGCCTACCGCGTCGAACCCACCGTACGCGGATTGCCCGTCCCGGCAAATGCCGCTGGCGCCAGTTACATGTCGCCGCGCATGAAGGCCCGCATGAACGAACTGGGCCTGCATGCCGCCGATCTCGCCGGAATCGCAGGCAGCGGAGCCGCGGGTCGCGTCACCATCGACGATTTCGAGAAGTTCCTCGCTAAACTCGAGGAACACAAACTCACCCCCGCCTCTTCCATGCGGGTGGCCGTTGCCGATGCCATGAGGCGGAGTTGGACCCGCCCCCTGGCCACAGTCGGACGCCCGGTTGTCATGGATCCTCTCTTGGCTCACCGCAAAACCAGTGACCCAAAACCAGGTCCCGCTCTCTACGCCTTGCGCGCCTTGGCCATTGCCCTCGGAGAAAACAGCGCCGCAGCCGGACGCTTAATCGGTGAAAAGCTCGTGCATCCCCGAGCCATTGACGTTGGTTTTGCCGTTGAAGCCGAGGACGGGGTCCTGGTTCCAGTCCTCCGCAACGCGGACAGCTCACCGCTCTCGGAGATGGTCGGCCGTTACAACGAACTCGTTGAACTCGCACGCCAACGTCGGCTGCCGCTCAACGCCCAAGGCGGCTCAATTGCCACAGTCACCAATTTCGGCACCTTCGGACTGGAATGGGCAACGCCCATCCCACTTCCCGAACAAACCTTGGTACTTGGTATGGGTGCGGGCAAAGTCGTCCCGCATTGGGATGCGGCTACTAGAGAGTTCCTGCCAGTGACCGAAGCACAGTTGACCTTGAGCTTTGACCACCGGGTTCTCGATGGCGGCGGGGCTGGCCGCCTGTTGGCGCGGATCGCCGAATTGCTCCAGAATCCCCGATCGCTTTGACTCGCATGGTGCTCTAGGGCGCCACCTGCAGGCTTAGTGCCCCCCAAAAAGCAGTCGTTTTCTAGGAACGGGGACTCTCCAACACCTGGGCAGGGCGGGCCGGAGATTGCACGCGCATTTCCACATCGAAAGTGGGGGCCAGCCGGTCGCTCAAACGCTTGTTCAGCGCGCCAACAGCCTCCTGCTCGATCCCCGCTTGCTGCGCCTTTTCGCGCGCCATCGCCAAAAGCCCGCGCACTTCAGATTCCACGTCTGAGGGGCTAACCCGGTTCCAAATTCCATTTTCCAAGGCCAACACATCAAAGCTCACCTGCTCGACCCCTAGGATCTGCGGCGGCGGGACCGACACGCGGAGGCGCCGGCCATCAGCTTGGGCTGAGAAACCCTGGGTCAGATCGAATCCGGCTTTGACCTCAAAGACGCCGCGCAACTTGATCCGCTTGGTGCTTCCCAGCCATTCGTGCTCGCTCTCGCGCTCGACTTGGGTTTTCCGGGTGATCACAACCAAATCCATCCCGGAAGTGCTTTGCTCGAAGAACACCCGATTGTGAACCGTTATTCGGGGCTGGACGTGTACCAGCTCCGCAAACGCACTCTGGACCTGATGGGCCGTCCGCTCCGGCCACGACTCCATCCGGTAAAAAATCCATGCAGCCAGGGCCATCATCAGGAGCGCCACCCAAGCCATCAACGTGCGCCAGTTCATACCTGAGGCCATTGGTCTTAGACCAGGCAGCGCTTGAACATCTCGGTCGCGATCCCAAGACATTGCTGGGCCACTACTGGATTGTACCGGGCTCCTTCATCCCGCAGGAACGCGTGCGCCGCATTGAATTCCAGCCATTGGAAATTAGCTGCGCTCTTATGGAGAACCTCCTGAATCAACCGACGTCCCTCGTAGGGCACATGCGGATCCTGGCGGCCGAAAACCATCAGCAACTCGCCACGGATAGCTCCTCGCGACGCTCGTTCCAAAGAATCGTCATTCATCCCTGCTCCCAGCGAGAGCTTGTGCAGGTCGGTTGGGTAAAAACAGGCAGTCGCCCCCACATCTTCGTTCATCGCCGCACGGAATGCCAAGTGCCCGCCAATGCAGATCCCGAAAGCGCCCAATTTCCCCGTGCCCGCCGCATGCCCTTTGAGAAAGTCCAAGACCGCCCGTGCATCTGCGTCATAATGGGAGATCGGTTTAGCAACCTTAAGCTCGTTGCCACGGTCCGCTCCAGCCGAGTCGTAAGCCAGCACCGTTCCCGCCGGTTCGAACTCATGGTAGATTTCCGGCACCCCGACCAGAAATCCGTTCCCAGCCAACCATGAGGCGGTGCGCCGGATGGGCCCGGTGACTTGGAAGATTTCCGAATACAACAGGATTGCCGGAAACTTCCCGTCAGCACTGGGGCGGAACACATGGGTTCGCATAGAGCCGCCAGGCGTTTCCAAATCAACAAACTCCGGCTCGCATAGGGTCATGCAGCACTCTCGAAGGTCCCGATTCGGAACTCAAACCCGAATCCTAGGAGCAGGTGGAAGGGCTTCTAGATATTATAATGGGCGCGAATTCAACGAAGAGGACCGATCCCCGCCGCCTCCTGAGCGCGAAAAGCCGGGCGTGCCGTCACGCCATATCGATGATCCTAAATCCGGCAGTTAAGCCGCGGGGCTGATCGGCTCCAAACCCGGCCCCAAACCCTACCCCCGACCCGACGGGCCGCACTCTCCCTGATAAGGTGGCAGACACTCCGTGCTCCGGGGAGGCGGCGGGGCGGGGGGCGCCGCCCGATTCTGTTGGTATGAGGCAACTACGACTCAAGGCGGACCAGGATTGCGAGGCCGGCTACTACCACTGCATCTCACGGTTCGCCCACCAGGCGTTCCTCTTCCAGGACGCCCAAAAGGAGGAGTTCGCGCGCCTCATGC
>JAYVTN010000226.1:0-4259 GCA_043788785.1 Spartobacteria bacterium
GGGGGAAGGTGGGAATTGAGTGCAGATGGGAGTACAGATGCCGAGTAATTGGCATCGTTGCGCCTTCGGCACGTAGAACGCAGGCGATTGATTGCGGAGCCCATGTTTTTGGGATCGCCACGCCTCGGGTGAATGGATGGATGGCCACCATTTTGTTGAGGCCTACGCCGCACCGAAGGTGCAACCAGCCATCAGCCCCGGGCAACGCCCGGGGAACCGATTGCCCAAACAATTTTCAGCCCTGCAAGGGCGTTACGGCGCGGTTCCCGCTCTGGAGTGCTTGGTCCTCGCCTCTCAATACTGAGACGAATGGCGAGTCCTGCCCTTTCAGCGAAACTAATTGGGCCAATTCCCCTTTCGTTGCCCGGGGCTGATGGCTTGGTTGCACCTTCGGCGTTGGAATTCGGAAAGTTCAGCTTTCAGCTTTTTCTTCAGTGTTCAAAGTGCCGATGATGCGCAGCCCTTGGAGGGTGAGGTCCGGGCGGATGGCGTCGATCTCCGGCAGGCCTGCGGCTATCAAATCGGAGTAGCCGCCCGTCGCGACAACCTTCGCCTTTTTCCTACCGCCCAATTCGGCCTGCAATTCGTTGAGGATCCCGCGTACCAACCCCCGGTATCCGTAAACGGCTCCCGCCAGCATGGCTTTCCGTGTGGATTTGCCAATGGCGGCGGGTGGCTCCAAGAGGGTGATCTTAGGCAAGAGCGCCGTACGATCATGGAGATAGTCGGTCATGGCTTCCAAGCCTGGTGCAATCACGCCTCCCACGTAATTGCCTTCCTTTGAGATGATATCAAAACTGACGGCTGTCCCGAAATCCACGACGATGACCGGACTGCCGTAGAAGGCCGCGGCACTCGCTGCATTCGCCAGTCGGTCGGCGCCGATGCTTTTGGGCTTGGGATAATCGATGCCCACTCCGAGATGCACCTTGGCGCTGACGTGCAAGGTCGGCGTCGCTCCCAGCCATTGTTGAAGGATCTCCGCTTTTTTGGGAACCACCGAAGAAAGGATGGCGTGGTTGAAACGCCATGACCCGAAAGCGGCTTGCAGCTTGGCCACTGTGAGTCCGGCGGTGCGCAGCTTGCGCACACTGGCGAGGCTGGACCGGCTCGAGAGCGCGAATTTCGTGAACGAGTTGCTGTTGTCGATTAGCAGGAACTCAGCAGGGGCAGCCATAGGGGGTGTGTGCGTCCGAAGGATGGGCCGAGGCCGATGATTGTTTTTGGCAAAAGGCGCTTACAGCCAACCCAAAAGTTGCCGGGCCCAATAGGTAATGATCAGGTCGGCTCCGGCGCGTTTAAAGGCGAGCATCTGCTCGAGCACAGCGGCGCGTTCGTCCAACCAGCCCTTTTCGGCAGCCGCCTTGATCATGGCATACTCGCCACTGACATTGTAGACGGCCGTGGGTAGCCCGAAGCGTTCCTTAACCCGCCAAAGGATGTCCAAGTAAGGCAAGCCGGGCTTGACCATGACGATGTCCGCGCCTTCTTCCACGTCGAGAGCGACCTCGCGTAAGGCTTCCAAGGCATTGCCGGCATCCATCTGGTAACTGCGCCGGTCCCCGGACAACGGAGCGCTTTCCGCCGCATCCCGGAACGGCCCGTAGAAGGCAGAAGCGAACTTGGCCGCGTAGCTCATGATGACCGTGTCTAAGAATCCGCCCGCATCCAAGGCAGCGCGGATGGCACCGACGCGGCCGTCCATCATATCGCTGGGCGCCACGATATCGGCTCCGGCAGCCGCGTGGGATACAGCGGTCTTGGCCAGCAACTCCACCGAGCGGTCATTGTGCACATGGGCGTGGCCATCATGAAACTCGGTGATCCCGCAATGACCGTGGCTCATGAACTCGCATAGGCAGACGTCGGTGATGATCAACAGGTCCGGACACCGCCGCTTGAGGGCGCGCACGGCGCGTTGGACGATGCCATTCTCAGCGTACGCCTGGGAAGCCAGCTCATCCTTGATTTCAGGAATGCCGAATACCAGGACTCCGGAGAGCCCTTTCGCATGGGCTTGGGCGGCGTCTTCGACAAACTCTTCGAGACCGAGCTGGTACACGCCGGGCATGCTTTCCACGGCTTTGCGGCCTTGAACTGTTTCGCTGACGAACAGCGGCAAGATCAAGTCATGGATGGTGAGCGAATGCTCGCGTACCATATTGCGCAGCATTGCAGAGGAACGCAGGCGCCGGGGTCGCCGGAGAAGATTCATGGATGGAAGTTAGCCCGTCGGCTGGCGCTGACAAGCCTCTGGCACTAGCATGGGCTTCCAGCCCATGAACCTGAACCCGGCAGTTGGAAGGCGCATGGAGAGGATGGACCATGGGCTGGAAGCCCATGCCACTCATGCGACCGGTCGCGCACGCGCATGGCAGTGAGAGCTTGAGCGCCAATGGCCCGACAGGGTTCGGGGTTGATGGCTGGCGACGATATCCATAACGAGCAATTGGACCCGGGTGTTCATGCAGGATATAGCGACTATAGCGTTTATGGTGAATAATCTCTTGTATCCGTCGCCGGAGGGACGATGGTTCCTCCGGTATGCTCACCACACGCAACAACCGCCTCGACCCCTCCCTGATTCCGCAGGAGCAGTTGGCCGAACTGGCCAAGGTTTTCGCCAAATCCGGTCCCATCGCTCTCATAGACGCGCAGGGCAACCGCGCGGATCTGCCGGAGGCCCTGTTCACGCATTTCGGGCGCATCGTGCGGCTTATGTCCGAGCGCAAGGCCGTCGTGCTCGTGCCCGAAGAGGAGGCGTTCACTACGCAGGCTGCGGCCAACTACCTCGGCGTCTCGCGCCAGCATCTGGTTGATTTGCTAGAGCAGAGGGAGATGCCCCATCACAAGGTCGGTACGCATCGGCGTGTGACTTTCAAGGATCTCTTAGCCTACGAACGCAAACGCGACACAACGCGCCGCACGGTCCTCGACCAACTGGCCGCCGCGGCTGAGTCCGCAGGGCGCTACGATTCGGTGGACCATGGGCTGGAAGCCGGTGCTACGTGGGGTGATTAGGCCGGGAAACGTCGCAGGCACGGCTCGGCACGGGTTGGCTCGATCCACGGCAGCGCTAAACGCACTAAACGATTGAGCCAGGGGGACGCGCCGGCCACATACAGGTCCAGCCCCGCCAGACGGAACCCCAAGTGTAGTTTAGGGTCATAATCCAGTGGCGTGCTCCGGTAAGTCTTGAGCCCTTGCTTCATGGCCCAACTCAAGAGGTCGCGGATTGTCACAAAGTAAAGATGCAGCTCAAATGCCACCCCATAATCCAGGCCCAGATACTCGTCATAGAGTACGCCGTCATGGATCAGACAAATGCTGCACGCCACCAGACGGCCTTGGTGATGCCAGAGGAAAAACCGGACTCTGTCCTCCATGCGGGTGCTTAGTTCCAAAAGAAACTCTTTCGTGAGCCGCTCGAACTGGAGCCCGGATCGCGCATAAACCTGCTCGTAAAGGGCGTGGACCTCATCAACAACGCTCGCAACCTTAGTGCGCATGCTCATGACGGGGCCGCCTTCCGCGGTTGCCCGGAATTTCCGCCGCAGGTTCTTGCGCATGGAATGGCTGAGATGCCGCCGCATGTAATCCTCGAAATCGGTAAAGCCGAGTTCCAGGGTGGTGGCGGGCATACTGTCGATCCTGGCAAACCGGGCCTGCTGGAGGACCTTGTCAAATGCGCTCCGGTATGCAACGGGCCAATCTTTCCAGATGACCATCGGGATTCCTAATCGGCGGGCAAAGATTGGTAAGGCTTCGGCCGCGGCGGCGATGGCTTCGGGCCAAAGCTCTGCGGGTCCGGATGGGTGGCCTTCCCCGGCGGCGCATCCGGCCATCAGCATGCGCAGACGGAGGAAGCGGGGAAACCAGATCCGGACGCGTGCCACGAGCTTGCGGAGCAAACTGGGAGCGGTCGCAACGAGATCCTGCTGGACGACAAAGACCGGTTGGATCCAGCGATGGATGCCGGGCTCCTTTTCAAACGTGAGATACCGGAACTCGAAGTCGGCCCGCAGAGCCGTATCAACAATCTCATAGTATCGGTGATCCTTGGCCAAGTGCCCGAGCCCCTTCCGCCACAAGGCGCTCGCCCGGATCTCGTCCAGACTCACCAGGCGGGCCCGCCCAAAACTAGTCTCCACAATATGTTCCATGAACGATCAGGGATTTCTAGGAGATCCCGCCGGGTATTGACAGGCTGGGGTTTATCCCTTTGGTGAAGCACGTGGGGTCCAAAATCATATCTGTAG
>JAYVTN010000227.1:0-1891 GCA_043788785.1 Spartobacteria bacterium
AGCGAGCTTCAGCCTTGTCGCCGATCACAATTGCAAGATCGTATGCCTCACCGCGTTTGAATGTATGCGCTGCGAGATAAGCGGTGCCCAAGATTCCCAAACCCAGTGCGAGATAGATACCCGGGCCCCGTTTCTTGTTGGAAGTCAGCACGACCACGGCGCCGGCAGCTGTGAGCCAGCCCAGGATGGCCATGGCGGTAGTGCTCCAGGGTTCCGGCAAAGGTAGAATCAAAAAGTCAGCCCACCCCGTCGCGGGAATGTGAGCGGCCGTCCGCTTACGAACCAGGCCCAAATTGAAGGAGGCGTCCTTATGTCGAGGATCCAGTTCCAGGGCGCGTTCGTAGGCCAATGCAGCTGAGCCGAAATGATCGAGCCGGTAATGGGCGTTTCCCAAATTATAAAACACGTCCGCATTCCACTGTTTGGCGTCCACGAGCGCCTCGAAACCCGCTTGTGCTTCGGCATATTTGCCGGCGTCGTAGCTCTCCAGTGCCGAATCAAAGCCCGCTCCCGAACCGGTGGACACCGAGCCGAGAAAGATGACGCTGAAGAGGCAACGGACAAAACGCTGCCACGAGAGACTGTGGCTTTTCATGAGTGAGAGAGGATGTGCTGGAGGGTTTCCAAGAAGCGCTCCCGTTGACGGGCAACTATGCGTTCCCCGAGATTTCCGGGCGCCGTACCCGCATAGAGTTGCTCGGCGTGTACGTCGAAAAGCTCCCGTACCACGTCGGCTGCTGGGGCATGTAGATCGAGTGCCCTGATCGCAGCGCCCGCATCGACCGTGGCTTGGGGAGCGCCTGACTTGAGAGCCGTCTGGATTTGGATGAACCGGGTAGCATCCTCCAAGAACGTGGATCGTGACTCTTCGCCACGAACCTTGGCCCATAAAAATGCGCGCTCTTTTCGGAGTTGGGCTTGGTGCCGGGCGGGTTGGTTGGGCCGGCGCGAACGCCATGCGGCTAATCCCGAAAGCAATGCGAGGGGAATCCATTGTGCGATCTGGAAATCGCGTGTCGACCAAAGTGGGATGAAAGTGCGTCTCGATCCGGCTTGGTAATGCAACCTGCGGATCTCATTGGGATTCACGGGCGGAGGCGCTACGGCCGCCTGTGTGGGTGGGGCCGATCCTGTGGACTGTGCCGTGGAGGGAGCCAATCGCGTGGGTTCTGGAGGGGCACTACCCTCCACTTGCAAAGAATTGGGTGCCGAATTCAACGTCACGTACTTCTCCGTTTCGGGGTCGAAGTATGAGAAGCTGAATTCGGGCATGGCCGTCTTTTTGATTTCAGGAATAACTGCCAATTCAAAGCTCTTGGTTCCTGCCAGCGAGAGGTCGTCGTTGGCTTTGAAGTTCGCGGAGGGAGGATACGAATGCCAACCGGTTGGATCGGAGAGGGTAGGGGCTTTAAGGCGGTCAAAATTACCGGTTCCAGAAACCTTCAACGTTATGGTGACGGGGTCCCCGACCTTAACCGACTTCGGGGTTCCTTCTGCGACGAACTCAAAATGACCAACGGCACCGGAGAAATCCTTGGGTTTACCGGCAACTGGAAGCGGTTTGACATCGAGGTCGACGGCCGGTGCCTTGAGGACGATGCGTTTAACTTCGGCAGTGTTGAAGAAGGCATTGTCGAACGGGTCTGAACCGAAGACGTCCGCGAGAGGCGAGCGCCTCCGGGAGTTGCGTTTGGTCTGGGGTACTTGCGCCCGGAAACTGATCTCGCTGGGGCCAATTGCCAACTTGCCTGCCTTGCTCGGGGTGACAGCCGTGCGGAAAACGAGTACGTCGTAATCCTTGCCGTCCTTGCGAACTTGTTCCCGTCGCGGTTCGGGCATTTTTACCTTCGTGAAGCCTTCGCCCTCAAAGGACGGCATGTGTTCGGGTTCC
>JAYVTN010000228.1:0-7354 GCA_043788785.1 Spartobacteria bacterium
TTGTGCGTCGGGGACAAAGAATTTTAACGGGGGCGTTACCCTTCTTGATCGCCCGGGGTGCCCCGTTTCCCAAGCTCCAGGAGCCGCCCCGGCAAATAGATTGCCGCTCCATATCTACCGCACCGCTGGCCACTAGCGCACCCCCTCGGCTCCCGGGCACCAAGCCCCGCTAGGGCCCAGCCAGGGCCCGGCCAGTGGGCAAAGAACTGCTTCCGCCGTTGCCTTCACCACCCGCTCCGGTCGGAGCAAACAGGAACCACATCCCGACGAGGATGATTAACTTGGGCGGCCCATCCACTGCCGAGCGATAAGCAAAACCCTCGGCTTGGATGGGCTGGATCGGGTCAACGGTCGTGTACATCCCAATCGGCGCCCCGCAATCCGTACAAAATGCGGCATTCGGCGCTCGAAACCAGGGTCGCGTCGTTGACTCTCAAAGGATTTGAGGAAGAAGCTCTGCACCGCATGCACGGCTTCACAGGGCGGGGTTTTTGGGAGCGGGATTTCCGGGCCATCTTTTGCTAGCGCGAGGCAGGAAATAAGCAGCACGGCAGCCAATCCTGAGAGAAGCCAATTCACGGTGTTGTTCTATTCGTTTCAAAGAGCCCCTGGGCTACTTGGAATGACTCATGATCGGATAGTCTGTTTGGATGCCGATGGGCGCTGACAGTTTACCATCCTCCGGCGTGGCGGAGCTAATGAACGCATCAACCGCTTTTCCCAACTCGCCAAGGCTCGAAGCTGAAATCACCGTACCGCCCGGGAGGTGATTGATAATGTAACCTTCCACGCCGGGGCTCGGATGCCAGTCGTTCACTTCCAGCCAGACGCAACAGGTGGATTGGCGCGAACTCGAACCGGCTCGGAGATCAAACCGAAATGCTTGGCCAGTTTCCTTGCCAGAGCGAGATGTTCTTCAGATGCGTTGGCGGGAACGCAAACCATGGGAGATGCCTGAGCCGTTTTTGGCGGCTCGTCAGCGAGGGCCCCTGCAACAAGTGCAATGCAGAAACTCGCGGCAGCGATCCAGTGGGTATTCATGAGAAATTCAGGGCCCATGGCAACCATTGGCGGCGGCGAGGCTTTTTGAGAATGGGTTCTTCCCCGCGCGTATAAAGGTTTTTTACAGGCTGTTTGTCCGATGGCGAAGCTTGGAGCGTCCCTTCCAATACACACAGGCACTTCGCTCGCGCCTTGCCCAGCACACAAATCCCAAGCGGCAAAGGGTACATTAATCGTGGAGCGGTACACTAGTTCCGAGTGCGGCGGTTGCCCGGCATGCACACGGACTCAGCGCTGGTGGCGGGCCTGGCGTTTGGGGAGGGCGCGCTGGCCTGCGGCACGGGGTCCGTCCTGGGCCCCTTCTTCGAGGAACCAGAGCCGCTCGCGTCCGATCCCCTCATCCCAATCGTGCCTGAGCGCGGAGGCGACCACTTCCCGGGCGACCCCGCGTTCTGCCGTTAAATACCGGTACAAGCTTTCCGCCAGAGCCACGGCAGCCACCGAGTGAAGCCGACCCAGGCGCTGGGCAAGCCATGCCGTGAACTCCATCAAGGCCCAGAAGGGGGAGGGCCGATCCTGCCAGAGCAGTAGGATCGTGACCGGGAAACGGCCGCTGTTGCCCATCATATCCCATACCTTGGCAAAGCGCCGCATCGTTTGCATCGACGGGAAATCGATGAGCCGGTTCTGGAGGATTTCGTAAGGCGGTTGGTCGCCATAAACCATGGCCCATTCCCGGTCGTGCCGGACGATGGGGGTGCCGCGCAAGCGTTTGAGAATACCCACCTGGATTTCCTGCGGGCGCAGCGCCAAGAGGCGGTCGAAGCCGCGTCCGAAGCTCTCGATGTTCTCGCCCGGCAGCCCCACGATGAGATCGGCGTGGATGTGGACCCCCGTGTGCCCCCGCAGGTACCGGAAATTATCCTCCAGCTTGGTGTAGTTCTGCCGTCGGCTGATGTTGGCGGCGGTGGCCTCATCGAAGGTCTGGATTCCGACCTCAAACTGCAATGCCCCGGCGGGGAATCGCGCGATCAGTTCACGGATTTGTTCGGGCAACCGGTCAGGCACCATCTCGAAATGGACGAAAAGCCCTTCTGTCCAGCGATCGAGGAAGAACTCCAGGATCGCGCGGGTGGTGTTGAGGTTAAGATTGAAGGTCCGATCCACAAACTTGAACTGGCGGGCGCCCCGGGCAAGCAGGCGTTCCATGGCTGCAAGGAATGGTTCCAAGGCCACGGCCCGCACCGGCACATCCAGCGAGGACAGACAGAATTCGCACGTAAACGGACAACCGCGCGAGGCTTCCACATAAAGGACCCGATGCGCGATATCGGCGTCCGTATAAAGTTCGTAGGGGAGAACCAGATCGGCCAGGGCCGGCAGTTCTGCGTGGAGAATTTTGGGGATTGGGGCCGCATCCGGAACGGGCTCGAGCAGGCGGGTGCATAGCTCGGCGAACTTCCGGTCAGCTTCCCCACAGATGACATGATCCGCGAGCGCGACAATGGGTTGGCCAATCGTTTCATGGCTAACTTCCGGCCCCCCAAGGATGACAATGATCTCCGGGCGCAGCTTCTTGAGTAAGCTGACGATCTCTGCGGTTTGGGTCACATTCCAAATATAAACGCCAAACCCGATGATCCTGGGATGAAGTGCCAAGAGCGCTTCAACGGTCTCCAAGGTGCGTCCGTTGATGTCGAACTCCACGAGATGGGCGCGTTCCTGGAGCCGTCCTAGATTGGCCAAGAGATATCGTAATCCGAACGCCGCATGGACATAGCGGGCGTTGAGGGTGGTAAGGACGATATCAGCCATGAGAGGTGGTGTGCCCGGAGGCGGAGGAAGTCAAAAGGGAAACGCCCCAGGAGGGAAGCCCGCAGCGCTGGCTTCCGGATCTGGCATAAGCTTTCAAACCATGGGCGCCCAGGCTCTGCATGGGATGCTCGCTCCCTGCCGTCCAAGGGCCGGAAACCTATGCCCACACGGCTGCCTGTCCGCTCCGGGTGCTCTGGGAGTACGCAATCCGGCCATGGCTGGACCATGGGCTGGAAGCCCATGCCACGTCGCGTCAGGGCCCTTCGCGCCGAAGGGGACCGTGTTCCATATTCGAATCCATGGGGTGCCCGCCCTTTGGTCGCGTGGGTTCGGATTGACTAGCGTCAGGGGGGCGGTGGGGCGGGATTGGGGAGGGACGCTCATCTGCCTGCACACGATTTGGCGCATACCGAAGAAAATCGGGCGGCGGGGCCCGCCATGCCGCCTCCCCCGGGCACTGAGTGTCTGGCACTCTATCAGGGGGAATGGGGGTGTTTGGGTCGGGTTTGTTGGTTGGCTTTGCCGGGGGCCGGGGCCGGGCTACTCGGATCGGCCGACGCGCCCGTTTCACCTCCCGACCTGCCCGATTTCATCCCTGCCCGCTAAACTGCCTCCCGGCGTGCTACACTCGCCTCCCATCTGCCGGGTTTCCCGATGGACCGACTGGAACCCTTGGCAAATCCAAACGCCAGGTCATGGGCTGGAAGCCATGCCCCATGTAAAAATAAGCGCGGCCCGGTCGTGAAACCGGACCGCGCTTCGAATACTGGTTAGCCGCTTAGAACCGGCGTCCGCCTCGGTCTCCGCCACCGCCACCGCCACCGCCGCCACCGCCGCCACCGCCGCGTCCACCACGGTCGCCGCGACCACCACCGCCGCCGCCGCCTTCACGGCGTCCGCCGCCACCGCCACCGCCACCGCCGTATCCTCCCCCGCCCCCGCCGCCACTCCGCTCTTCGCGGGGACGTGCTTCGTTGACGGTTAACGGACGGCCTTCGAACGGCTTACCGTGAAACTGCTCGATGGCAGCCTGCGCTTCGGCGTCGCTGGACATCGTCACGAAGGCGAATCCGCGGGATTTCCCGGTGAACTTATCCTGGACTAGCATGACTTCGTTGACCGTACCGGCCGGGGCGAAGAGGTCCTGGAGATCGGGCTCGGTGGTGTTGAACGGGAGGTTCCCCACATAGAGTTTGGTGCCCATGTCTGCTTATGTCTTTCTTGTCTTCTTGCCGCTCAGGGAGGTTCTTCGGTGACGGTTCCCGGTCATCGGATCTCAAGTCGTCACTGAAGTTAACTAACTCACTGACAGGCTCCCCTACTCCGAACCCTCGACTAAGCTGTGATTTAGGTTTTCGTCGCGGAATCTAGGCTTCCTGAGAGAAAAGGAGAAGGGAAATCTTCGCGCGCCGGGGCCCGGGAATTGCCTAGGGCAAGACCCCGATCCCCCTTATGCTTTTAGCTTTCGGCTTTCCGCGCGTTTGTCCACGCTGGGAGGATGCGACCCCTGCTCAAGATCCTCTGCCTGTTGGCTCTGGCCCTCACCGCTCAAGCCAAGGAATACAAACTTTATGTGGCTATGCTCGACCAAACCCCTGTGGTTTTGGCCGACGGCACCCAGTGGATGATGGACAAAGGCGATATGTTCCCGGTGCTCATGTATAAGGAAATGCAAACCAAAGTCGTCCTCCAGCTCGACTCCACCCAGTTCCGCGTCGATGCCAGCAAAGTGCGCAAGCTCACAGCTGGCGAAGTCGAGGCCAGCCGGCCCAATTACTTGCGCAACGTGGAAAACTACCGCAAAAGCAAACTCAAGCAAAGCCTCAGCGACCCGGCCTTGCCTGTGCGATAAAGGGCTGGGAGAAGACCACTCGGACGTTCCTGCCCGATAAGCCAGAGGGGTTCTCAATCCTTAGCACGTAAGCCAGCTCACCGCCTTTTCCCATGCCCGAGAGACCCCGCCTTTTTGTAAAGACCTGGTGCCCATGGTGTATCGATGCGCAGGAATGGCTCGACGGGCGTGCCGTCGCATACGAGTTGGTCGATGTGGAAGCTGACCGCGCCAACTATGACCAAATGATCGCTTTCTCTGGCCAACGCTGTACCCCTACCCTTTTGCTGCCCACGGGGGTCTTCCTCGCCGACTTCGGTCCCGACGAACTACCCGCCTTTCTAACCACACACGGAATTCTCCCCGGGTAACCTTCTACAGAACGTGGGATCAAACATTTTGCTGATTTTGGGCGTAGCGGCCCTGAGTATGAGCCTGCGGACCTGCCGCAGCCTCTTGCTCCAGAAACTCGGGGTCGTGGGCATCCTGCTCACCTCCTACCTGACGGGCTGGCTTTTGACCGGCCATCGCAGCGTAGGGCTCTTCTGTGCATTGAGCTGGCTCATGCTCCCATGGCTGGAAATCCTCACCCGGGTCCGTACCCTGACCCTTCCCATTGCAAAAGATCTACGGCGCAAAACCGCCCCCCACCCGGAAGCCTTCCCGCTTCTGGGGGAACTCACCGAGGAGATCGAAGGAGAGCACTTCGAGCAAATCGAGGACTGCGGCTGGGATTGGGATGACCACCAGCAGTTCTTCCGGTTGTTCTATCAACCCGAGGAACGCACCCAAGGCGCGATCTGTCTCATTGACCAACCCGGCATGAGCTTCTTTTACATGAGCTTGTCCTCGCGAGCCAAAGACGGCCGGATTTGGACGACCTGGAACTATCCCTTTTCTTACAGCCTCAAACTGGTGCCTGAATGGCGGATCAACCGGTTGCGCGGGAACCGCACGTTTTTTGAGCTCTATTCGAGCCACCTAGCGTTCCTGGCCGCCAACCAGGTCAAGGCGGAAACTCTGGAGCCGATCGATCCCGAGCAGGTTCAGACCGTCATCCAGAACGACCTCGCTTCGCAGATCTCCCATAACATTGCAGTCGGCCTCCTGCGTAAAACCGGTTCCGACCAAGCCTGTTACTCGTGGAAAGGCCTGTTGTTCGTTTGGATCCAGTTCATCCGCGATTTGGTGCGCTTCTCCTGAGGCCAATCCCGCATCCGTGGAAATCCCCTCCCCACCCTTGAGTGAAGGCGGCGCTTGCGCCCTCGTCCCTGAACGGATTGCCGCAGCCCGGAGTGGCTCCATTGATACGCTTGCGGATCTCAAGCACACGCTCACTTTACTGGATCTGACTAGCCTTGAAGGCAGTGACACCCCAGCCAAGGTCTCCGTACTCTGCCGCAAAGCCATTCACCCGCACCACACCCTCTTGGCGGAACTTCACTGCGCGGCCGTCTGTGTTTACCCCAATCTAGTCCCCTCCGCAGTCGAACACACCCGGGGGTCCAAGGTGCGGGTGGCTTCCGTGGCCGGCGCCTTCCCAAGCGGTGCCTCACCACTCCCCGTCAAACTTCTCGACGTCCAGATGGCTTTGGACGCGGGCGCCCACGAAATCGAC
This sequence comes from Spartobacteria bacterium, assembly GCA_043788785.1. Taxonomy (GTDB): domain Bacteria; phylum Verrucomicrobiota; class Verrucomicrobiia; order Chthoniobacterales; family Chthoniobacteraceae; genus CAIURC01. Next base: position 6,267 of record JAYVTN010000228.1, read on the forward strand.
ATGGTCATCGACAGGGGCGCATTTCTGGCCGGCGACTTCGGGCGGGTGTTTGAGGAGATTGCCGCCATCCGGGCGTGCTGCAAGCCAGCCTTGCTCAAGGTCATCCTCGAGACCGGGGAACTCCAGACCGAGCACAACGTGCACACGGCCAGCCACATCGCCATGCAGGCCGGGGCAGACTTCATCAAGACCAGCACCGGCAAGATCCCCCAAGGCGCCAGCCTCGCATCGACTCTGGTCATGCTCGAAGCCATCGCCCAATTCCATGCACAAACCGGCCGCCGGGTGGGGTTCAAAGCCGCAGGCGGCATCCGCACCTGGCAACAAGCGCTCAACTACCTGGAACTGGTGCGCACCATTCTGGGAGACCCGTGGCTCGGGCCCGACCTTTTTCGCCTCGGCGCTAGCACCCTGGCCGACGATCTCATCGCTGAAATCACCCGGCGCACGGAGTGATCCCGCGTGGTGCCCCGTCCGCGGGGATGGGGATCTAACCCGAAAATTAAACCTGAATCCGGCAGTTGAAGCCGCTGGGCTTGAGGGCAAATGATTGATTCCAGGGCGGACGCGTTCCGTCGGAGGACGGGCGTGGGCTCACCCGCAGGGTGAGGCCAAAGCAAACGTCCGAGGCAGCGGGTGATATGGGATGCCCCGGCCACCGCTCGGAGCGAGCACTGAGGCTTTCGGGGAGGAAGGTTCCACGCAGCCGGCCAACCGCCCGTCAGCCTTGGTGTTCTTGGTGTAAAATTTCTGGACTTAGAGCGCTGAGCTCAAAGGGGTCGCGGTCGCGCCATGCAATTTGGGCGGCTTCCCCGAAGCCTTCGCCCGCTCTAGCACCATGTCGGCCGGGGTTGCTCCAGGCACCTTTGCCGAGGCGAGCGCCCGTTCATCGGAAGCCCCTCGAGTTGCCCGCTGACCGGCCGGATCCCGCTGACCGGCCGGATTCAGTCCACTACCACTATGGGCCGTTACGGCGTTGAATCGGGGCAACCTTCCTTCTTCTTCCATGCGCATGGAACCCCTGTCCTGAAGTCGCGTGCCGTGTACAGGTCCCCGGCATCGATCCCGCGCATCGCCCGGGCCCCGGT